>CANRZQ010000184.1 GCA_947644475.1 uncultured Muribaculaceae bacterium | reverse complement strand
ATTTCTTGCCGATTCCATCAAGCACCGGGTTGGTAAAGAAGTTGTTGCGGCCCTCGGCGAGTGGGGCCCACGCCATCATGTGTGTGCCAAACTCTTTCATGTAGCCCTGAGCATCGATCTGCTGGTCGAACACATGGGTTTCAACCTGATTCACAGCAGGAACAATCTCCACGTTGCTTGCAAGGTCGATAAAATGGTCGGGGTAGAAATTACTTACACCGATTGCGCGGACTTTGCCCTCCTTGTAAGCAGCCTCCAAGGCGCGATATGCTCCGTAGCGGTCGCAGAACGGCTGATGCAGGAGCATCAGGTCGATGTAATCGGTGCCAAGCCTGCGCAGGCTCTCATCAATGGAAGCCTTTGCTTTGTCGAAGCCATAGTTGGAAATCCATACCTTCGACACAAGAAAAAGTTCATCACGGGCAATGCCGCTTTTCTTCACGGCAGCGCCAACGCCTTCCTCGTTATGATATGCTTGCGCGGTGTCAATCATGCGGTAGCCCACGCTCAGGGCATCGGCGACACATCGCTCGCACTCGGCAGGAGACACCTGATATACTCCATAGCCGATCTGGGGCATCACAACCCCGTTATTTAATGTTACTGTTTTCATATGGCTGTTTATTTAGTTCTGCAAATTAAACAAAAGTCTGAGACCTTTGCTTAACACAAACTTCGGTAAATATTACCAATTTTACCTTATCAGAGTTGTCCTTTCAAAATTTCAAAGATTTCATCACGGGTAAACTTCTTGCAGCAGCCGGGAGTAAGCACGCAGGTATCGGCTGAATCGCGCATCACCTTTTCATCAGTGATACCCATCTGGCTCCAGCGTGTAGGCAGCCCTATTTCTTGAATAAAATCTTCAAGAAGGTCAATGCCTTTATTTGCGGCTCGCATGTCGTCATCGTCATTAACGCCCCACACCTCACGGGCCATTCGTGCCAGTTTTGGCGCGCCTTCCGGCAGATAGTGACGATAGAGCGCGGGATGTATCACTGCAAGACCCCGGCCGTGGTTGCAGTCGGTGTAAGCACCTACGGCATGCTCAATCATGTGACATTGGAAGTCGGTTATCTTGCCGAGTTTCAGCATCCCGTTTTCCGCCATTGCAGAATCCCACATCAACTCGCCACGGGCAAAGTCATCGTCAGGATTTGCTATAAGTGTACGGATATTTTTAATCACGTTTCGCATTATCGCCTCGTTGATTTCATCGGATACATTGGTGGCGAAGGGCTGTCCCATATAAGTTTCCATACAGTGGCTCAGTGTGTCGAAAGCCCCGCTGATTACCTGTTTCATCGGGAGAGTGAGCGTAAGGTCGCTGTCAAGAACTGCGAAACGGTGGAACGCGCCGAAAAGAGCCTGTTTGAGTTTCTTTTCCTCGTGGGTTATTACTGCGCCGTTGTTTTGTTCCGCACCGGTGCCGGAGGCCGTAACGACAGCACCGCATGGAACGAACACGACAGGCTGCCGGTGTTCATTGTAGAACATATCCCATACATCCTCGTCGGTCTTTGCCTGAGCGGATATGATTTTGCAGCAGTCGATTACCGAACCGCCACCAACGGCAAGAATGAAGTCCACACCTTCTTTGCGGACAACCTCCGCTCCTTCCTGAACTTTGGCATAAGTCGGGTTAGGCATGATGCCGCCGAAATCCACAACTGTCTTGCCGGCTTCTTCAAGCCAGCCACGGATTTTGTCATACAGACCGGTGCGTTTCAGCGACCCGCCGCCATAGGCAAGCATGACAACATTACCCATATCAGGCATTTCTTTTTTCAGTGCTTCTTCTGCACATCCTTTCCCGAAATACTGCTTTACGGGATATTGATATGTGAATTTTTCCATTTGATATTATTTATTTTTTAATCGTTTCTTGTTATAATGCCACAGTTGCCAACTGTTTATGATGTTCTGCCACAGGATATAACTACTCGGAGCAATAGATGTGACAGGCAAAAGATATGTATATGAGATCCATATTGCGAATACAGTGTTCTTCTGCCCAAGTCCCTGACCGCCGCTTATTCGGTCATTATAGCAACCGCCAATGATTTTTCCGGCGGCGAATTGTATGCAGCACGTCAGAAGACCGATTATCGCAAGTGTCCATATTGTTGCATGGCTCGCATCGCTGTTAGCCAAAGACCGTAGCGTCTGACCGACAACAACCATCAGGGCAATCCCCCAGTGATAGAATGCGAGTGAGCCGCAATGTTTAAGAATAATCTCCAACAGTTTGGGTAAAAACAAGCGTATGCCCCAAGCGAGAAAAAAAGGAAAGATGAGCAAAGGAAATACTTGTCGGCTTATAACCATCAACTGCTGAATGAATGTTGCATCGCCGCGACCTTCTATAAGAGGAAAAATAACCGGTATCGACACCGCCGCAGCCATATTGCTGATGATTGTATATGATGTGAGCGACGCTTCATTACCTCCCAACTTTCCGGTTATTACTGCCGCTGCGGTTGCTGTCGGAGCAATAAGACACACCATCGCTCCTTCAGCTCCTATTCTGTAAGGGAATGATGGATAGAAAAACAATACAGCTGCAATCAGCACGCATGACAATATCTGGAACAGCACAAGAATCAAATGCCATTTCTTTATCTGCATATGGCGCGGGTTAATTTTGCAGAATGTAATGAACAGCATCACAAACACCAATGCCGGGATAAAGAATCCGACAAAACTTTCAACCGGAGCCTTCAATGGAGCCAATACATTTATGCAATGGAACATAAGAAACACCAATGTCCCCATCGTTATACTTATTGGCAACGTCCAGTTTTTCAATATGGCGATTACGTGATTCATGCTATCTTATTACAGGCAAGCCTTGAACATATCCACAAGTTCATCTACGGACAAAGCACTGTCGCCCGCAAGTTGCTCTGCCGCATTGCGCAATGCCGCATCATCAGGCACTTTGCCATATTCGGAATAACTTGTCGGCAAACCGATATTTTTGAAATATGCTTTGAGCCTGTCACAGCCATAGTTGATAATATTGCTGTCAGACTCAGTGTAATCCGGAAATATCAAGCATATATAGCGTTTGACATCTTCACCATGATGTATGGCTATTGTTCTGAGCCATTCCGGGAACAGGACTGTAAATGCCTGTCGGTAATGCAACGGCATACAGAGGCGGATAATCTCAACATCATTATAAAGACTGAAACACCATGACAATTGTTTGCCACAATACAGCAGTTTGCTTGTAGTCATAGCCGAAGCCCACATCTGAGCGGCACGGGCATCGTAATCATCAGGATTCAACTGAACGGCTTTTATACTGTCACGCACGGTGTTCATTATGCTTAGCCCAAACCTGTCAGTCAATGGGAACGAGCCGCCAAGAAACGGGACACTTGCCTGAATGAATGTCACGGCCCCGGCGTATGCACTCTGCACGGCATCAAGAGTAAACGTAAACTCCGGATTAAGCAGTGAAAAGTCGGCAAAGAAGCCATATAATGAGCCGTGTTCACCGGTTTCGAGATCGTCAATCTCCGCCGAGGCATCAGCCTCCGAACCACCGGAGGGATATGTCGGAACACTTCCGATGAGAAGTCTGTCTTCTTTTCCGGTCACCGGTTTCTTGAATGTAAGATAATCCCAGATGTCGTCATGCTTTGCTCCGAAGGCTATCATCTTGGCAATGTCCATGCAGGAGCAGCCGCCGATTCCTATCACACATTCCACATTATTGCTTCGGCATATCTCTATGCCCTTCTTGACGAAAGCGTAATGAGGTCCGATGCAACTAGCCAAGTCGAACCATCTTATGCCATTTGCCTGCAATTCGGAAACAATGGCATCATACGCTCCATTTCGTTTTGCTGAACCACCGCCATACACGAGCAGGACATTTTTCTTACCGTTCAGCAATTCGGGCAGATGCGATATGGCATCTTTGCCAAAATATACATTTATAGGTGTCTGGAAATGGAAATTACTGCAAGTGTAATTCGCTTTGTTGGTCTTGTCCTTATCAAGAACCGCAGCCATTCTGCTTTGAGTATATTCTTCCATCAAATGTAATTATTTTAGAGTTGACATATCAATGACATAGCGGAACTTGACTTTGCCGTCGCGCACTTTGCCGTATGCTTCGGTTATCTTTTCCGCATCAGCCGGAATAATCTCAACTTCGGGATAGATGTTGTTTTCTACCGAGTAGTTGATAGCCTCCTGCGTTTCAGGGATACTGCCTATGCGTGAGCCGAAAAGCCTGCGGTCGGCCATTCCGATGAAAGAGCGCATCGAGATAGCCGGCATATCTTCGTTTGACGGAATACCGACTATACACATCTGTCCGTTCCATTTCAGCATCTTCATATACTGAATCGGGTCGTAATTGGTCGGAATGGTGCTTATAATAAAATCGAAGGTGTTGTCAAGACCTTTCATTTCATCCGGATTAGTGACATTCACATACCGCTCTGCCCCGAGTTTAGAAGCATCTCCACGCTTATCCTCTGTCAAGTCAAATACTGTTACATCTGCACCGAGATGTTTGAGATAGCGGACTGCCATATAACCAAGACCCCCGAAACCGGCTACTCCGACCTTATCTCCTGCTTTAACGCCGGCAAATTTAATCGGCGAATAGGTTGTAATTCCGGCACACAGCAACGGGGCGACTCTTGACAAATCAGCATTTTGCGGAATTAGTATCGCGTAGTCCTCAGATATTACATAGTTATTGGAATATCCGCCCTGTGTACGTTCATTATTATGATAAGGGTCATGGTCGTGGTAAGTTGAAACTGTGTTGCTGCAATAATGCTCCTGTCCATTTTTACAGAAATCACATTCATGGCATGAGTTGATTATACAGCCCACACCGGCATAGTCGCCGACTTTGAATTTTGTGACATCCTTGCCCACTTTGACAACCTTTCCTGCAATCTCGTGCCCCGGGACCATCGGATATTCTTCCTTGCGCCAGTCGCCGTGAACATTATGCAGGTCGCTGTGACAAATACCTGAATAAAGTATTTCAATCTGTATCTCATCATCACCGACAGAATGACGGTTGAACTCGTAAGGCTTGAATACGCCCGTTTCATCGAAAGCAGCAAAGCCTTTTGTCGGAATTGAGTCCTGTGCTTGCAATCCTATGGCAGAAAACGATAGTATTGCTCCGCTTACCAATT
Source organism: uncultured Muribaculaceae bacterium (assembly GCA_947644475.1). GTDB lineage: Bacteria > Bacteroidota > Bacteroidia > Bacteroidales > Muribaculaceae > CAG-873. The sequence goes on along the minus strand of CANRZQ010000184.1, from coordinate 663 downwards.
TTGATAATCCTTTCATGATTGATTACTCCGGCAGATTATGAAATTTATAGCGCAGCCATACTATGCCATGAGGCTTTTGCTCTACTGAGAGAAGTTCCAGGGCACAGCCATCAGCGGGGCGTTCATCGGAGCCTCCGAGGTATTCAAAGATTGACGGGGCACCGGCAAGTCCGTCGATACCGGGATAAACCACAAGGCTCAATTCACTGATAAGCCCTTGGGCGAGCATCGCGCCGTCGATTATGCCTCCGCCTTGCAGGGATATGGCCTCGACATTGAAATAACGCTTGACAAGCGTGAGAGCCTTGCGAAGGTCGCATACATCATCCACCACGAGATACGAAACGCCCTTTTCTTCAAGAGCCGCAAGATAGTCTGCCGTGGCATTCTTGCCTAAAACGGTAAGAATATTGTCGCCACGCATCCGGTCGGAGGTGAAAAATATGTCGGCGTCGGGGTCAATGGTGATAAACAGCCTCGACGATGTTCGATTGCCGATAAACACCTTCCCGCTTTCGCCTACAGGTTCGCCTTTGGGCATAAATTTGTAAGGAAAAGCCTCGCGTGCGGTCGCCTTGCCAAACATCCATGCGTCTGTGCCAAGGCTCTTGCCGATAGCGGCGTATTCTTTGAAAAGTTCAGACGGGTTTGTGCCGTCGAAGG
>CANRZQ010000183.1 GCA_947644475.1 uncultured Muribaculaceae bacterium | reverse complement strand
CGCCCCATGATTCGGCATACTCCACCGAATTGGAGTCGGACCGGCGAATTTCCATGCCTTGGAAATAGTCGTTATCGTCATAGTTCGTTTCCAGGTTTACATTGGCGATGAACACGACCTTGTCGAACGGGTCGAGTTCAATCACGGCCTTTTCTCCGGACATGTCGGTGTACGGGTCTTGATTCCGCTCTCTGTAAGGCCGTCCGTTGAGGGCGATTACGCCGAGGATAATGGTGCCGAGCAGGAGCCATGTGCCTATTATGCCTAATATTATATATGTTGTCTTTTTCATTGGATGTCGGGATTGGATGCTTTGTTGGTGTATTTGTTTGCCTCGAGGAGATGGAGCATGTCGCGGCTTGTGAGATATTCCACGTAGAGGCGGGAGAGGTCGGCCTCTGACAGGCCGATTGCCGCCAGGCGGTCGAAAGTGTGGCGGAGGTCGTTTTCGATGAACTCATCGTTGTAGAGGTCGCCCACGCGAGCCGGGCCGTCCTCTGCCACGAAATATCCTATGCCCCGGCGGTTGGCGAGCACTCCCCGCTGCTGGAGATAGTCGTAGGCGCGCATCACAGTGTTGGCGTTCACTTCCATAGAGGCTGCCGTCTCGCGCACCGAGGGGATGCGCTCGTCGCGGCCATACTCGCCCCGGTGGATCGAGTCGCAGATGCGGTCGGCGATTTGAAGGTAAATAGGTCGGTTTTTATCTGAGAATGTCACCATCTTTGTATTATTTCTGATTCACGATAGCGATAGTACGCCAGCACGTAGTTGATTGAGGAGAAAATGATAGATACCGCTGTGACGGCACATGCCATCATGGTGCGCGTCGGATTGAAATGTTCGAGCCAGTTCTCGAGCCAGAGAGGCACGTAGTTCATGTTGGGCTCAAACAGGGCCAGGGCCAGGCCGGAGAAGTAGATGCTGCATATGCCGTTGAGCACGATGAGGCCCAGGAAGGTCTTGATGAACGATTTTTTCGGCCATATCGACGAGCCGAGCACAAACAGCGACTGGTAGGAGAAGAAGGCGCAGATTCCGCATATGGCGGCAAGCATAGTGCTCTTGTCGTTGAACATGGGCGATAGCGCAAATCTGATGTTGATTGCCGTAGGATGGGTCACTGTGCAGTAGGCCACACGCAGGGCGTCGATGATAACGAAGCCGGTGATATACAGCACGATAAATATTGGCACATATGTAATCCAGCGTACGGCGAATTTCTCGAGTTGCGAGGCGGGAAGCATCATCGAGGGGATGGCCGATTCTTTGTCGCGGATGGGGTGCATCATCATCGAGGCGCTGAAACATCCGCCAAGGAAAAGCCCGATCCAGAAGAACACCAGCATTACGTCGGCCGTGTAGTCGTTGAAATACCAGGAATATACTTCAGAATTCTTGTCGGCATAGTTATAGTCGCGGAAAGCGGTGAGTTGTACAGAAAGGAGGATAAACAGTCCGAATATCACGGCGAGCCACATCAGGTTGGTGCGCGAGTCGCGCTTCATTTCCAGACGGAAAAGCCGGTTGAAACGCTCGAGGGAAAAATCAGTTTTCATATTTTGGCGGGAGTTGAGGGTTGGGGAAAATGGCGGCGAGCGATTCAGGTGCCGTGGCCGAGAGTTCGAAAAGGGTTTTAAGGTCGACATCGGTGTCGAAGGAGCCGTCGTTGGGAAGAACCACGTTCACGCCTTGCACGCCGGGCTGGGCGTAGATGGCGCGTTCCACCAGAGAGGGATTGTCGGTGGTGACAAACGCAAGACGGCGGCGGATTTCGGCCATCGATTCATTGAGCAGCATCGAGCGGTTGTCCATGATCACTACATGGTCGAGCAGCGAGTTGATGTCGCGCACCTGGTGTGTTGATATTATCACGGTGCGGTCGTCGGTCATCGACGAGGCAATGAAGCGGAGGAAAGCGGCCTTGCCGGGGATGTCGAGTCCGTTGGTAGGCTCGTCCATGAGCAGCAGCGGAGTGTTGCAAGCCAGGGCGAAGCACATGTATGCTTTTTTCTTCTGGCCCATCGACAAGGCGCCGAGGTGGATATCCGTCGGCAGTTCGAATGTGGAGAGGTGACGCTCCATGTCCTCGCGTGAGAAGTTGGGATAGAACGTGGAGTAGAGATTGATGTAGTTTTCGAGCGGCATCGAGGGGAGGTTGAACTCCTCGGGCACGATGAAAATGTCGGCGAGCGTCGAGGGCATGCGCAGGCGAGTGTTCACGCCGGCAAATGTCACATCGCCGCTTTTGGGGGTAAGCAGGCCTGCGATGAGATACAGCAAGGTAGATTTTCCTGCGCCGTTGCGTCCGAGCAACCCGTAGACACCCCCTGCGGGGAGTTCCATCGAGAAATCATCGATCACCGGTTTGATGCGGTGAGGATAGAAAAAAGTAAGATGATCGATTTTCAACATATGAGTTGGGTGTTTGAGAATTTTATCGAGATTGTGTAGTAGTGACGGGGGGGGGTAGTGTACTATCTAACTATTACACCGCAAAGATAAGTCTCTTTTTCCAATCCACCAAATTTTTTATGAAAATTTTTTCAATTAGGAAGAGAGAGTAAGTGTGTCAAAAAAATGAATTAAAGCACACAAAATTGTCGCAAAGCGACAATCTCCATGGTAAGAGGCTGTGTCAAAATACCAAACAGTAGGGGCGTACGGTTCGTACGTCCGGGAAATTGTATTGGTATTTAATTGATAGTCAATTGCTCATCTGCGGACGCACGGGCCGTGCGCCCCTACAATCTCGGGATAAACAACCTTTTTTGACACAGCCACGCTTAGGCTATTCGGTGACAGCGGCGATGGCGCGGTCGAGCATGGTGTCGGTGCCGGAGAGGGCGGCTACGGGGTCGAGGTCGACGGCATAGCCTTCGGTGGGCTCGATGCCGGATTCGGTGGGGTGGCCTTGCGCGTCGAGGATGGAGACGGTGGAGAGGCGGAGCACCCAGCCGCGGGGAAGGTCGAACTGAACAGGCATGCCGGAGCCGCCGCCGGTGCGCGCGCCCACGATTTTTACGCCGGGAAGATAGCGCATGATTGATACGAAATTGTTGGCCGCCGAGAAGGTGGAGCGGTTGGTGAGGATGGCCACGGGCTTGTTCCATATCAGGCAGTTGGCCCCGGCCGGCTCGTAGTAGTAGGGCCAAGGCTTGGAGAAATCGTCGTGGCCCGGGCCGGTCTTGTGCACCATGTAGCCCACGAGGGTGCGCTCGGAGAGGAAGCGGCGTATAAAGTCCTCGGCATTGGTGAGGCTTCCGCCGCCGTTGTCGCGTATGTCGATAATGAGGCCGGAGCAGAGCCAGAAGTCGGACAGGATGTTGTTGATGTTGCCGTCGCCGAGGCCCGATTCAAACGACGACCAGCGTATGTATCCCACGTTCTGAGGGAGGATGCCGTAGATTACGGGGCCGAGTTGCCGGTAGTTGAACCCGAGGTAATATTGCTCGACGAGGCGCGCGTCGAAGTTCTGCGGATATTTGCTCCACCAGTCGCGGTAGTAGGATGTGGCGAATCCTGACGAAAGGTTCACGTGGCCGTCGCGGAGTTCGGAAAGCATTCCGGCGCAGGCGTCGAAGAGGTTTTCCGACGACATGCCGTTGTAGACGCGCGAGCGGTAGCGGGAGCCTGTCTCGCGCCAGTCGATGTCTTTTTCCTTGAAAAAGCAGTAGTGCTCGTCGACTATGGTCCATACGGCGTCGAAAGAGCCTTCGGCGTTGTTGTCGAATTCCTCGATATGGTGGCAGGAGCACAAGGCCAGGGCAAAAAATATGGCAGTGAGAATATTTTTCATATCAGTATGCGGAGATTATGCGGGAGGCCTTTACTGCATCGGAGCCGGGACGAAGCGATATCCAGTCGGTGGTGATGCCAATGGAGAGGGCGTGTGTCACATTGCGTGTGACAAGATTCGAGGCCTTGGTGGAGAGTATATAATTATGGTAGGCGAGGCGCAGGGAGGTGGCTCCGAAGTGGAGGTCGACCGAGGCGAGGTTGTCGAGCGAGAAATATGAGCCCCACCAGGCCGGATGCACCAGGCCGGAGCGGTAGCCGAGATAAATCTGATAGTAGAGTTCGCCGTAGTCGGGCGAGAAAAACACGCCGGCAACGGGGAGCATTGCCGAGTAGCGGGCCGTGAGCGGAATGCCGAGGAGGCTTCCGCGCCATTGGGCGAAGGCCGAGGCGTCGACGGTGACAGCGGCGCGTGCCGAGGCCGGGTTATTGCCCGAGCGGTCGATATACAGCACGCCGGCGTCGATGTCGAGAGCCGGGCCGATGCCTGCGGAGAAGCCTGCGGGGAGAGTCCATCGGCGCATCATGCCCCACGAGGCGTCGATGCCGGCGTTGTAGAGCGTGATGGTCTTGGCCGGGTTCTTGGTGAAGTCGACGGAGGCGCCGAGGCGCAGTTGCATCACCCATCGTTCGGGGTCGAAGCGCATGGCTTGCAGGCGCGAGTAGGAGAGTCCTGCGTGTATGCCCGTGTAGTGCATGGGCGAGAGGTAGGTGTCGGCAAGGTGAGCCGAGCCTATCTCCACGGTGTAGGTTGAACTCACGGGGCGGAGAGGCTCCTCCGCTCTGATGCACAATGCACAATGCGCAATGCACAATGCACTTATCAATGCACGGTTTGTCAATGCACGATGCACAATGCACGATGCACGATTAATTAAACGCGATATTTTTTTAGCCATAAATTCCATCCATTAAAATTGTGCATCGTGCATTATTAAAATTGTGCATTGTGCATCGTGCATTGTGCATTAAAACAGCCGTTGCTGGCCGTTGATTTCGTCGCGCACTTCCTCGTCGGACTTTTCTTCGGGTGTGATGTCGTCGGAGTCGGGGGCGATGGGCTCGGGAGCCTCGGCGGGCGTCTCTTCGGGTAGCGGACGCGGCTCTATTTCCTCGACGGAGCCAAGGGCATAGGTGGTGAGACGCTTGCCACGGGCCTTGAACGATTTCACGCCGATATACTCGGCTGCGTCAATCACGACGGGCTCGCGGAAATCGTCGGGAGCGGCAAACGAGACGCGGAAGCGTGCTCCGGGAGTATCGCTGAGCAGGATGAGCGACGATTTCTCGTTCTCGCCGAGGTAGCGCAGATGCCGGACCGATGGCTCGAACTCAAAGCGTTTGATGTAGGGATATTTCTGGTCGGCGTCGTTGAGTATGGCGGTCCACACCACGCCGGGGCGGAATTTCTCGATGCGGAGTATGTTATCCTCGTAGTGGTTGGTGGCGTCGAAAGTGGAGGTGTAGTATTCGCCGTTTTTTAGTATTACGAGCACAAGGTCGTCGCCCTGGAACTCGCCCAGGAAGTTGCCGCGTCCTTCGTAGTTGAGACGGAGCACGTCGGGGTCGAACCACACGTTGCGTCCGCCCAGGGTGCTCGAGCCTTTCTCTTTGAGCGCGAACCGGTGCACCTCGTTCTTTGTCACGAGGTTGCCGAGGCTCTGCTTGCCCTTGATGGCGAGGTTGGCGAAGTCGATGTCGATTTGCAGGGTCTTGATGCGCTGCTTGGGCTTGAGGGTAACTTTCACCACCTCGGCCTCGCCGTTGGGGTTGGCCGAGAACCAGCATATGCGAGTGCCGGGCTGGCCGGGAGTGAGGTTGTATTCGCGGTCGCGTGTGATTCCGGTCACGGCGAAGCGTTTCATGTAATAGAAGCCGCCGCGTCCGTTCTGGTAGATTACATTATATATAGTGCGCGTGTCGTTGCGCTTGAACACGTTTACGTATAGCACATTTTTGCCTACCGACAGTTTTTCCTGCACTTTCACCACCTTGTAGCGGCCGTCCTTGTAGAAAACTATTATATCGTCGATCATCGAGCAGTTTCACACAAACTCGTATTTTTTGAGGCCAGTGCCGATGAATCCTTCCTCGCGGTTGATATACAGTTTCTCGATGTCCTCGGCCAAGTTTGCCGC
>CANRZQ010000182.1 GCA_947644475.1 uncultured Muribaculaceae bacterium | reverse complement strand
TTAAAAAAAACAAATTTTATGAAAAAACTTCTTACCGGACTTCTGGCCCTGTCGGTAGCCACTATCGCTTCCGCAGCCCCCGGCGCGCCGCAGAAAATCAAGGCGGCAGCCACTCCGGCTTCCGGAGCACACGCAGCACTTGGCACACATGTCGAAGCCGTTCAGGGCAAAAATGCAAGGCTTGCCGCACCGCGTGCCCGCGCGGCACAGTCCGTGACGCCTCCCTGCGACTTCACTTTCGACACTTACGAACTTGCGCAATTCTCCAAAATCGACGCCAACGGCGACGGCAAGGCATGGACCTGCTTCCTGGGCGCAGCCGTGCTGTGGGGCAATAACGACCTTGCTGCCGACGACTGGCTCGTTTCCGTGCCGGTAAACGTTGTGAAGGGCGCGAAATACAAAATCACGATAAATGCCAAATCAGCGTCGGCCAACGACAAACAGCGTTTCGAACTCATGGCCGGCAATGCCGCCACAGCCGACGCCATGACCACTACGGTGATTGCCCCCACCACGGTGGCTGTGTACGATTACGACACCTTCGAGGGCGAGTTCACCGCCGCCGAGACCGGAGAATGTTTCTTCGGAATCCATGCCATCTCCGACAAGGGCGGAATGACATTTTATGTCAAGAGCATGTCGATTTCGGCGGCCGAAGGCGGCGAGCCGGTAGGCCCTGACCCTGTTGATCCCGATCCCGAAGAGCCCGTTGTTGCCGAGACAGTATTCTCCGAAGACTTCGCCAACGGCATCGACGGTCTCACCATAATCAATGCCAACGACGACAGTAACACTTGGATAAAGAGCTCCGGTGCCATATGCTGCTGGACATCGTCGGCGACAGGCACCGACGACTGGGCCATTATTCCCGACGTAGCCCTGCAGCCGGGCCGTACCTACACACTGTCGCTCGACGCCAAGGCTATGACGAAGACAGCGCCGGAAACTTTTGAGGTGATGATAGGCTCGGCCCCCGAAGTGGAGGCCATGACCATCACTGCCATTTCGTCGGCCACTGTCGAGGCAACGACATATACGGCTTACAGCGGCGAGTTCACCGTGCCCGCCGCCGGAACTTACAATATAGGCATCCACTGCATATCGCCGACGCACTCGTTTGGCGGCCTCTATATCGCCAACCTCAAAATCACCGCGCCCGAACTTGCGGCCGACCGCCCCTCCAAGGTCACATCCCTTGATTTCACAGAAGCCGTTCCCGGTGAGGTGACAATCACATGGGACGCTGTTACCACCGACATAAACGGCGTGTCGCTCAAAGACGGCGATGTCACTTACAGTGTCTATCTTGTCGGCAACACCAACATGACGCTCGTTAAGGACGGCATCAAGGAATGTACCTACACCTATCGCGCCGTAGCCGAGGGCACGCAAAAATTCATGCAGTATGTCGTGTATGCAAACACCGACCGGGGAGAAAGCGACGGTGAGTCCACTAAGTTTGCTCCCGTTGGCACGCCATATACCAATTATGCCATTACTTGCGAGGCCGACCTCGACAAATATATCCTTGGCCTCGACTATTCGGGCAAGGCTACCGCCGGCATTTATGGCGATGACGATTTCGACGAACTGGCCTCGCAGGACAACGACGATTTCTACCTTGGATTTTATGGTCAGGCCTACGGTGCATACGGCAGCATCTTCACGGGCAAAATCGCTCTTGATGGCATGAAGAACCCCACGCTCTCGTTCCATACCTACAATCTGGGTCTTGACGGCGACGACGACCTCAACGAAATAAAAGTTACGGTCACCGACATGGCCACAGGCGTCGCAACCGACATGCCTCTCACGGTGGTGAGCGAGACCGGCGCGACAGATGCGTGGAACCTTGTGCAGTTCAGCCTCTCCGGCTTTGCCGGCAAGACTGTTATGGTCCACATCACAGCAGTGACAAAGGCGGCATATTACACATTTATCGACAATATCGTAATCGGCGACCTTGCCGACAACGATCTCGAGGCCTCTTACATAAGCGTCCCGGCCACAGTAAATGCCGGTGAGGCCTTCGATGTGGCCGTGACTGTGAAGAACCTTGGCGCGCAGACAGCCGAAGACTTCACCGTATCGGTGTATGCCGACGATGCCCTCTTTGACAAGCAGGAAGGCCACAATCTTGCATCCGGAGCCACCGCCATATTCACAGCCCGGTATGCCACCAAGGCTATCGATGAGGCACCGGTGAGATTCCACGCCACGGTGGAATTTGATGGTGACATGGTTGGTGCCAATAACCGCACCTCCGACGCCACGGTAGAAATCATAAAGGCCGCCCTTCCGGCTGTAACCGACCTCGAGGCCACCAACGCCAACGGCACCGTGACACTGGCATGGAGCGAGCCTGACCTCGACGCCGCGCCCTGCGACCCCATCACAGAAAGTTTCGAGGACGGCGAAGCATTCTCCGACCAATTTGGCGAATGGACGTTTGTCGATGTCGATGCACAGCCCGTAGGCGGCATCAGCACTATCGACATGCCCGGCATAGAGCCCGGCAAGACCACAGGCTCTTTCTGGATCTGGGATACCAACCTCGTTTATGATTCACTCTCGGGTGCCCGCACAGGAAAGAAATTCCTCTTCTCGCTATTCCGCTACGACGACAAGCAAGTCGACGACTGGGCCATATCGCCCGACCTCGACGGCTCTGCCCAGACAATCACGTTCTACGCCAAGAGTTACACATCCACATATCGTGAACGCATCGAGGTGTATTATTCCACGGGAAGCACCTCGCCGGCCGACTTTATCCTTATCCGTGCTGCCGAGAGCGTATTGCCCTATTGGGAAGAATATAAGGTTGACCTCCCCGAAGGTGCACGTCATTTCGCAATCCGCTCGATGAACGCCGGAGGCTACCGCCTGTCTATCGACGACGTGACATACATTCCGGCCGGCAACGCCAACCTCGACCTTGTGGGCTACAATGTGTACCGCGACGGCGTGAAAATCAACGATGAGCCGGTAGAGGAAAATGAATTCACCGACGAAAGCGCCCGTCCGGGCGAAAGTTACAACTATGTCGTAACGGCCATTTACACCAAGGGCGAGTCTGGCGCGTCGAACAATGTCGCTGTCGACTGCAAGGAACTCGGCATCGGCGATGCCGCTCTCACGTCCGTTGCAATAAACGCAGGCGTCGGCAGTATCCGCGTCGACGGTGCACAAGGATGTCCCGTTAAGGTTTACGGCATCGACGGCATCGCGGCCTTCGACGGCATAGCCGGCGGAACGCTTGAAATAGCCGTTTCCCCCGGAGTCTACCTCGTTTCGGTATCCAACAAAGTGGTGAAAGTCATCGTAAGATAACCGACCCCACTCCAACAAAACCCAAAAAGGGGAACGCCGAACCCGGCGTTCCCCTTTTTGGCTTGTATGGAATTATTGGTGTCCGGTAAAAGTATAAAGTGCTTATGTGAAAAGAAAAAGCAGACCGCAGCCGCGGTCGAATACGTTAGGCACGGGCAATAGCCCGTGTTTATTTGGTTTACGCAAGTTCGACTGCGGCCGCAGTCGAATAACAACATCACATCATAACATGGGCTTTCGCCCATGCCTACCATATTAAGCGGCTCTGCCGCTTCGTGCACATAAATTTAGGCTTGTGGATAAGGGCTTGCAATTTTTACCGTACACCATTAATCGATGATAGGCTCATAGGTAAATAGCATCAAGGGTTACATTATGTTTGAAAAGAGACGGATTGGAATCCCAGTAGGATTTCGTGCGCACAAGAGTGTTTATTTCTTGACCGAAATCTATTCCTTTATCCCATAGGATATAGTCAATGCCTTTCTGGTCATCGTTCAGAGACACGGTGTCGATAAGCACAAGAATGTCCCAATCGGAGTCAGGACGATTGGTGCCCCGCGCTCTTGAACCGTATAATATTATTTCAGCCCGAGGTTCTATGCCACGGATGGTTTTTTTTATTAAGTCAAGTATTTTTAAATCCATATTCGACATATCGCAAAGATAGTCTTTTTTTTTGAAAAATGAAATAAATTATATAAATGCTTTGCCAAGGGGTAATGTTATTCTTGGCGGTTGGAGGGAAATGTTGTAATTTTGCGGGAAAATAAGAAAAGTTATGAAAACTATCAATATTGCCAATGTCGAGGATCTCGACCGCGCGGCTGCCGAGTTTGTCGCGCTGATGGACGACCGCACCATTTATGCTTTCTCCGGCGAGATGGGTGCCGGCAAGACTACTTTTATTGCCGCGCTGTGCCGCGCCCTCGGGGTGGACGCCGACGAGGCCAACTCGCCGTCGTTCTCGATTATTAATGAATACCGCTCGGACACTACTGCCGAACTGATTTATCATTTCGACCTTTACCGCCTCGAATCGCTCGAGGAGGCTATCGAGATTGGCACTGAGGATTATTTCGACTCCGGCGCGCTTTGCCTGTTGGAATGGCCCGACCGCGTGGAGGATATTCTGCCCGACGACACTGTGCGCGTGAATATCACTGTGAATCCTGACGAATCGCGTACTGTAACTGTCGAGGACTGATGGTGGAGATTATAATGCTTGACGAGGCTGCCTCCACCAACACGGAGGCGGCTTTGCGCGACCCTGCGCACGCCACTGTCATAGCATGCCGGAGGCAGACTGCGGGACGCGGCCAGCGTGGCAACACGTGGGAGGCTGCGCCCGGCGAGAATCTTACGTTTTCGCTTGTGCTGCGTCCGCATACAATCGAGGCATGCCGCCAGTTTGAGATTTCGGAGATTGTGTCGCTCGCTATCGTCGACGTGCTCCGCAGGCATATCGGCGAGGGACTTGCGATAAAATGGCCGAATGATATTTATTGGCACGATAAGAAAATCTGCGGCATCCTTATCGAGAATACAGTGTGCGACGGCGGCATCGAGCGGTCGATAGCCGGGGTTGGCATTAATGTTAACCAGGTGAAATTTGTGTCAGACGCGCCCAATCCGGTGTCGATGCGCGCAATCACAGGCACGGAGTATCCCCTTGTCCCGCTTCTGGAAGAGTTTGCAGGCGAGATTGCAAGGGATTTTGATGAATATGAGAAAAATCCCGATTTCGAGTCGCTGCACCTGCGCTATTGTGCCGCTCTTTGGCGTGGGGAGGGCCTTTGGAAATGGCACGACGCCTTGGCTTCGGAGGATATAGAAGCCTCGATTTCCGGTGTAGGCCCGATGGGACATCTCACCCTTTCCCTTGCCGACGGCTCGGCCCGCACCTACGCCTTCAAGGAAGTAGCCGCCATCTTATAAAAGGATAAGGTATAAGTGACGAGGTATAAAGTTTTTTTACGTTAATTGTCGTAAATCGACCATTAATTTTAATTAATGAATAATTCGTGGCAATTAACGTGGAATTTAATTTACGTGAATTGCGTGTATTAAATTGATTTCGGGGATTGGGGTTTTACGTTAATCGACCATTAATTAACACGGCGAAGCCGTGGCTCTTGATGTTAACCCTGTATGGAGGCGCAGCCGACATGCGGGGTACGGGAAAAGCGAACCAATCGTGGTGTTGGAGCGGAGGCCGGCCGGAGCGTTCGGCGAGGCCAATCCTGCCACGAGGCACTGCCTCGCAGTGCTTTTTTATTGTCGTTGCCGACCGGGCTTGTCGGCATTCTGCCTCCAAACCCGGTTATCAGATGAATCACGGCTTCGCCGTGCCGAACTTGCGAAAGTTTAAATAATGAATAATTCGCGGCAATTAACGCAAAAATCTTTTTCACGCAATCTTGATAATCCACGTAATTAACGGCAGTTTACGGGGATTGGGCGGTCGGTGATAATCGGACAAAAAAAGCCACGGCTTCCCGGGATGGGGAGCCGTGGCCTGGTGTTGACGCGGAGCCGCGTCAGGGGCGTTTTATTTCACGAGCACTTTCTTGCCGCCGACGATATAGAAGCCGGGGGCGAGGGCGTCGATGTCGGCCTG
>CANRZQ010000181.1 GCA_947644475.1 uncultured Muribaculaceae bacterium | reverse complement strand
CAGAGCCGCTTAATATGGTAGGCATGGGCGCAAGCCCATGTTATGATGAGATGTTTTTATTCGACTGCGGCCGCAGTCGAACCTCCGTGATGCGTTAGAAACACGGGCTTTCCCCGTGCCTACCGTATTAGACCGCGTTGCGGTCCTTGAATCGCTAAAAAGATGGTCTATTGATGGTTCGTTCATAGTTCCTGATAGTTCCGGCCCGGCGCAGCCGTCCCACGCGCAAACAAATTGTCACAACCCGGAGGGTTGTGTTCCCACATCCCGGCAGAAACGCCCACCCGGCAGGAACGCGAGCCTCCGGCTTGCGCCGTCGCACATCACCTAAACATACGCTGCGCTTGGCCCCGACCATCTTGGACTATGAAAGAACCAAAATGAACCATCTTTTTATCTCGCTAAGCTCGATTCAATCTCGAACAATCTCACCCTAAGTGTAGGATGCTGTGTCAAAATACCAAACAGTGGTGACGCACCCATAGTCGAGTATTATTCTCGAATCCTCTTGATTTTTAGGGGTTGGGGGTGAGGATTTGGGGGATGATGTTGGCGGCGATGTATTGGGCTGTGTCGACGGTGCCGTAGGGGGGGAGGGGATAGCGGCCGGTTTCTGCCATGGAGCCGTCGGGTTGGCGGGTGAGGACAAGCACGGCGTCGCGCTTTGTCGCGTCGATGAATGTGTCGGAGTCGTCGACCTGAATGTTGTCGAGGTATTCACCGAGGCTGAGCCGCGAGCCGAGGCCTGCTTTCTCGCAGGCTTGCATCACGGCAAGGTGCATTATCGCCGAGTGACGTCCCGGTTTGAATCTTGTATATAAGGCTATCCATCCCATTTCGTCGTTGAAATAGAATTTGCCGTATTCCGACTTGGACAGTATCGACGAGTATCTGATGAGGTAACTGATATGGCCGAAATGGTCGGGATTGTATTCTGAAATTATTTTTTTCAGGATTTCAGTATGCTCTTTTCCGCCTTGAGCCTTGGCTGCGTAGTCGGCAAGGAACGCGGGAAGCACGTCTTTTATCTTGGAGTTGTCCTTGTTCACAAACAGGACTGCGCGCCACAGGTTTTCGCCGCCGTTCTTGCCTACGCCGATGCGATAGCGCCACCAGTTTTCCATGCTTGCGATGTCGCCGTGGCAAAGGATGGCGCGGGTCAACAGCGGCGAGTGGCCAGGGTAGTCGGTGAACGCGTCGCGGAATGTGCCGAAAAGTTCGGGTTGCGTCCAGCCGATAGCGCTTAGCGCGCCAAGGAGGAGGGGATGGTTTTCGATGGCGGCAATATTCTTTTCCGCTTCCGGATTTTGGCTGATATATTCCGCTTTGGCTATTTCTTCTTTCTTTTGGTTTTCGTTGAGAGCCGTGCGCGATTCGTTGAGGGTTCCTCGGAGAATGAATTCTCCCACTTCGCGGAAGATGGCCCTGTATCTCTCGGGGCGTAATTGGTTGGGGGAGTTTTTAAGCAGGTTGCGGACAACGCGCATGCGGCTTCGCATCGTCCGTTCGGTGATATATCGGATGTCGGAGGGGTCGAAAGCGTTATGGTTGGCCAGGTAGAGCAATATAGAGTAAAGGAGCAGGAGTTCGGCATAGCCCATGCCGGCTCCGGTGATGCATGCGGTGTCGAGAAGATGGATATTTATGTTGTCGAGATTAATCTTGTCGGGGTCGCTGTCGTCGCGGCTGAAAAAATTCTCAAACACGCCGTCGGCCTCATCGGAGCATATGGCGTCGAAAGCGCGTTCGAGCATAGTCACCGCTGAGGGGTGGGAATATATTTCCGGAATCCAGTCCATGGGGCTTGCCGACGGCTCGGTGCCATATAGCGCGAGGGTGATGCATCGGGCCACGATGTTGATAAAATTAAGAAGACAGCGGTCGACATCGGGTATGTAATCGGGATTCTTGGCGCGAAGCGAGGCAGTGAGCGGGCTTGTGTTGCCAAGACGCCACATGCGGTCGGTGTAGGCTGTGTCCATCTTCGCGGCAAGACGTGACGATGAAGCCTTGTCGAACTCAGCCTTGAAGTGCTCGAAACTCGTAAGGGGTTTGCCGCGGGAATTCATCTTGATGTAGATGTCGTCGGTAAGCCCGAGATTCTCGATGTCGAAGCAGTAGAATTTAATGTTATCGAGTTTATCCCATATTGGATTTATGTTGTCCTTGTCGGGATAGAACCGGCTGTCGAGGTATTGGAGCATACGCAGCATGCTGTCGACCGTAGGGTCGTTGTTCCATTCCAGGCGATACCATTTTTGGGAGCGGATGTCGTGGGCAATGTCATCGTCGGTGCCGGGAGTATGGGAGAAAAGGTGCTGGCAGAAAAACTTTGAATTGGGGCGTGTCTGATATGAGAATTGCTTCAAAAATGAGTATTTGTCTTCATCCATCCCCTCTCTCTTGGCCGCAAGCCAATATAGCAGATAGAGGGTGGTGAGCCTTTGCTGGCCGTCGAGAGGCGTGAAAACGCCGTTGTCGAGTGCTCCGTAGATAAAGTCGAGCGAGCCGGCTTTTCCGTTTATCAAATCCTCAAGCGATTTGACAAAGCCCTCGCGTATCTTTATTTCCTTTTTGCGTCCTTGCGCGTAGTCGCGTTGAATCATCGGGATAGTCACCTGTTTCTCATCGTCGAAAAGGTGTCGGAATGTATTTAGCGGCATGTCTTAATCGTTTTTTATGTTGTAGATGGTTTCCAGGATGCGGTCCATATATGCGTCGCGGTCGGCGGCTCCCCAGAAGTGGGGCTGATTGGAGCCGGCGGGAGTGTAGTATTTCATGAACACGTTGCGGGTACACACCGGCACATATATGCCCGAGCGGTCCATGTCGATAATTTTTTGCCGTTTTGTCTCGAATAGGGAGTTGCTCAGCACAATGTTGTCCTTGAAGCCGAGCAGGGCAAGGTTGGCGATAGAGTGGAGGTCTTCATCAGAAATTCGGTCGGCCGACAAAGCATCTGTTATGCGTTCGCGCAGGCGTTCGAAAGCATCCTGGTTGAGCCGGTATCCGGCAAGCCCGTCAGAATTCTTTTCCACGGCAGATGCTATTTCGGCCAGCAAGGCCGGGGCGTTGCTGTCGGTGTCTTTTACCGCTTCGAGGCCTTTGGCGTTTTCCTCGAGCCACATCACCCATTGCTCGCGTTTGTTAAGGCCGGCAGAATGTTGGGCATGGATATGCTCGAGGCTCCATCCTTCATGCCGTTTCTTGTTTTTGTAGCGGTCGAACGGGAATCTCGACATGTCGCTTGAATTGGCCATGGTGCGCACGTTGAGAAGCAGCAATATTTTTTCGATGCGTTCCTTGTCGGTGGTGCTTAGATACGACAGTTCTTTCAGTTTAGTCTCCGTATCGGCGGTGTTGTCGGCAAGTTTCACTTCCGATGCAATCAATGAATCGATATGGGCAATCTTTTCGTCGTAGCCCATGTCTTCGGTGTCGTTGACGAGTTTCGAAATCGGGTACTTGCTGTCGACAGAGGAGAGGAATCCTGCACGGTGATACAGTTTGTTGTCGTTGAACCATTCGCGCAGACGCAGGAAGTACTCGTAGATTTCGCGCCACAAATCTTCATTCGAGCCTGAATACTTATCTTTCAGTTGGGTGGATAATTCGAAGAAAATGGCATATTTGTCGTTATGGTTCTCCCTGCCGGCGGTAAAGAAATCGAAAAGCAGGTCGAGCCGGGTGTCGTAATCGTCGGGGTCGGCATTAGTGAGGAAAGCCCAGAAGGCATCGTTGTGGAGTTCGCGCTCCATATTGTCCCATTGTGCGGCAATCTGCTGTTGCAGCGAGTTCTGAATGTTTCCGTCGGCCTTTGCGCCCCGGTTGAGGAAAAGAGCCTTCACCAGTTCTGCGTTTGTGAGCGGAATCTTGCCTATGTTGAGGCGTGAGAAAAGTTTGCGGCTGTCCTCGCCGGTGTCGGCCTCATACCAAAGCACCTGCACCTGTTCTTTCAGCAGGCTGAATACTTTCCAGCGTTTCATCATCGAGTCGTTTACGTCGGCGCCGAACCATTCCATGATATATCCGAATGCGTCATGGATATATCTGAAATCGATATATTCGTTTTTTCGGGCGGCGTCGAGCGAGTCAAGGTATGCCGACGATTCGTTCCGGGTCTGGTATTCTATATTGTAGGGCAGTTCGATGGAGAGTTCCTTGCGGATGGCTTTAAGTATCAGGTAGAGAGTAGTGAGCCGCTGCTGTCCGTCGATTAGTTCAAAACGTCCGTCGCCGATGCGTTTCACCACTATCGGTTGCAGGCAATAGTTTTGCCCGGTGTTCACGCGTTCGTAAATATCGTCGAGCAGGCGAGTCACCTCTGCTTTTCCCCAGCGGTAGCCGCGCTGGTAGGCCGGGACAAAGAACGACCCTTTTATGTCGAGTACAAGTTTCGGGTAGAAATCCATGGTCAATATGCTTAGTTATCACAAAAATAATAAATTAAATTTGTCTGTGCAAAAAAAAGAGGTGACGGGTATGAATCGTCACCTCCGATGTTGAATTAAATAAGAATTTTTATCTTACAAATACCTTTTTAGCCTTTCCGTCGGCCGACACGATGTACACACCGGGCTGCACGCTGATGGCGTGGACCGGCGACGGCGCGTTGGCGTAGATGAGTTTGCCGTCGGCAGTGCTGACTATGACCTCTCCGGTTGCGCCCGTCACGGTGATGGTGCGTTGGCCGGTGGTGATGCTGATAGCCGTGGCGCCGGTAATTTCAGATGCTCCGAGTGTGCACATGGCGGGCTCTGACGGGGCGGACTCGCCTACGGGATACACGACTGTTACCATGTACTCATCATTTGCCGCGCCGTCGGGGTCGCAGTATTGGGTTGCAGATACGGG
Organism: uncultured Muribaculaceae bacterium; assembly: GCA_947644475.1. Taxonomy (GTDB): domain Bacteria; phylum Bacteroidota; class Bacteroidia; order Bacteroidales; family Muribaculaceae; genus CAG-873. The sequence continues at coordinate 1,135 of CANRZQ010000181.1, read as the reverse complement.
AGTGTCGTTTATTTTTTCTCCATTTCGGTAGATGTTGTAGCCAAGCACAGTGAGGTTGAGGGATTCGGCGTTGGCGGGGATGTAGGTCACGTCGTCGACAAAGAACATGAAAGCGTTGTCGGAGTCGCAGAATATTGCGAAATATACTGAGCCTTCGGGCACGGGGAATGTATATTCAGTCCACACATCGGGAATGTCGCTGTAAGATGCAACCTCGATGAAATCATCGACATCGTTGCCGGTGGTGGAATAAAGCACTTTAAAAGACTCGGGATAGTTGGCGTTGTAACTTTTTGCATAGAAAGAGATGGTCTGAGCCTCTCCGCTCAGCATCGGCGATATCATCCAGTCGGCCACCTTTCCTCCGACATAGAGGTAGGTCGACACCATGTATTGATTGCCGGAATGAGCGGTGAAAGCCTCGGGCAGGCCGTTGTCGTTCATTACATAATATGCGCATTTTGTCTCTCCGCGCACAATCGTGCCAAACGTCAGGTCGCTGATGCCGCCGATGGGCACGCCGTCGACGTCGACAAGATTCCATTCTCCAACGCCGGAAATGCTCCAGGGAGCATATTTTTCAAAGTCGTCTGTAACGGAAAGTTTAGGCAGGTCGGTCATTTCGGGCTGCTGCCATGCCAGGTTCACGGCAGAGCCGTTGTGCTCGGCGACAAGGCCTGTGGCCACGGGATATGCAGGCAGAGTCATCTCAACCGTATGCCGGGCTGAGTTGTTGGCCGTGTCCTCATCCTTGTCAAATGCAACGTTGACGGTAAAGACGCTTTGTGCCGGGGCTGCGATATTCATTGTATGCTCGAAAGAATATGACGCTTTGTCGCCGGGGAGGAGGGCGACACCCGGTTTTTCATCAATGAGGACGTCGTTGGCATAAAGTTCGACCTTGTAATCAGAAACGGCGGCGGCTCCGATATTGCTCACTGTGGCCGAGAGGTTGAACAGTTGGCCGGGGGTGACTTGTGACGGGCCGTTGATGCCGGAAATGCGCAGGTCGTTGTCTCTCAGCTCGCCTACATATATGGCGTCAATCATTATTGTCTGATATTCAACCACAGTGCCAAGGAAGTTGATCTGCACGGTTTGTCCGGCAAAATCCGCAAGGCTTACGATGGCATAG
>CANRZQ010000180.1 GCA_947644475.1 uncultured Muribaculaceae bacterium | reverse complement strand
CGCCTTTCGACCTTATGAAGACCGACTTCGGCGAATACGGCGAGGTGAACAAGGCCTGGACAGCCGACGATGTGAAAGGGTTCACCAAGATTCTCGGCAACCAGATGAAGATTTACCACAACGTGCAACTGCGCAACGGCTCCGACCAATGAAACGCATAGGCATAATAGGAGGCGCCGGATACACCGCCGGCGAACTTATCCGCATACTCATCAACCATCCCCGGGCCGAAATAGCGTGGGTACACTCCGCCTCCAACGCCGGCAACCGCGTGGCCGACGTGCACGAAGGCCTCGCCGGCGACACCGCCCTGCGTTTCTCCGACACGGCCGACCTCGCCTCTGTCGATGCCGTGTTTCTATGCCAAGGCCACGGCGCCAGCGCACGCTTCTGGCAGGAAAACGCCCTGCCCGACGGCCTTATGGTGATAGACCTGGCGCAGGATTTCCGCGACGAGTCGGCAGGATACGTCTACGGCCTGCCCGAGGTGAACCGCTGCCGCATTGCCTCGGCGCGGCTTGTGGCCAACCCGGGTTGTTTCGCCACAGCCATACAGCTGGCCCTGGCGCCTCTGGCAGCCACGGCCAACCTCCGCGGCGACGTATCGGTGACGGGAATCACCGGCTCGACCGGAGCCGGAGTGAAGCCCGGAGCAACCACTCACTTCTCCTGGCGCAACAACAACATGTCGGTCTACAAGGCTTTCGAACACCAGCATCTCGCCGAGATAAACCGCACCCTCGGCAAGTTGCAGCCCGACGGCGGCTTTGACATCAACTTTGTGCCCGTGCGCGGCGACTTCCCCCGCGGCATCTTCGTGATTTGCCATATAGCCTCGTCGCTCACGCAAGAAGAGGCCGAGGCCATCTACCGCAACTTCTACCGCGATGCGCCATTCACCCATGTCCTCGACCGCCCCGTCGACCTCAAACAGGCTGTAAACACCAACAAGGCCGTTATCTCGCTTGAAAAGCATGGCTCGCGGCTAATGGCCGTCTGCGCCATCGACAACCTCCTCAAAGGCGCATCAGGCCAGGCCGTGCAGAACTTCAACATCATGTCCGGCTTCCCCGAAGACACAGGCCTTCGCCTCAAAGCATCAGCATTTTAAAACTGTGAAGTTGGGGAGTTGGAAAGTGGGGGGTTGGGAAGATATTTCCCATCTTCCAAACTTCTCAACTCCTACCCTTCCAAACTCCCAAACTCCCAAACTCCCAAACTCCAAAATCTCCCACTTTGAAACTTTTCGACGTATATTCCCTATATCCCGTGGAGCCGGTATGCGGCCGGGGGTCGCGCGTGTTCACCGCCGACGGCTCTGAATATCTCGACCTCTACGGCGGACATGCCGTGATTTCCATAGGTCATGCACATCCCCGATATGTCGAGGCCATAGCCACGCAGGCGGCACGTCTCGGCTTCTACTCCAATTCGGTTGAGAACTCGCTGCAAACGCGCCTCGCCGAAAAACTCGGGGCGGCGTCGGGCTACGCCGACTATTCCCTCTTCCTGTGCAACTCCGGAGCCGAGGCCAACGAGAACGCCATGAAACTGGCATCGTTCCACACCGGACGCGCAAAAATACTGGCCTTCGACCGCGCCTTTCACGGCCGTACATCCGGTGCCGTGGCCGCCACCGACAATGCCAGAATCCGTGCGCCGTTCAATGCCACGGCCAATGTAGAATTTGTGACGCTCGGCAATATCGAGGCCGTGGAGGAAAAACTTTCCACCGGTGAATTCGCCGCCGTGATAGCGGAAGGAATACAAGGCGTGGCCGGAATACGCATGGTTTCAGACGATTTCATGCGCTCACTGCGCACGCTATGCGACAGATACGGCACAGTGCTTATCCTCGACGAGATACAGTCGGGCTACGGACGCACCGGCCTGTTCTTCGCCCATCAGCATGCCGGCATACGCCCCGACCTGATAACCTGCGCCAAGGGCATCGCCAACGGTTTTCCCATGGGGGCGGTGCTAATCTCGCCTGCTTTCAAGGCGGTGAAAGGGATGCTCGGCACCACCTTCGGCGGCAACCATCTTGGCTGTGCCGCCGCCATAGCCGTGCTCGATGTCATAGGCGATGAGAGCCTCGTTGAAAATGCCGCCGCCACAGGCTCATATCTGCTTGCCGAACTGCGCAGGCTTGCCGCGCTCCACCCCGATAAGATAAGCGATGTGCGCGGCCGGGGGCTAATGATTGGCATCGAACTCACAGGCAGCGGGGCCGAGATGCGCCGCCGTCTGCTTTTCGACCGCCACATCTTCACAGGCGGAGCCGGAGAACACACTGTGCGCCTGCTGCCGGCCTTGTCGCTCACCAAGCCCGACGCCGACATCTTCCTCAACGCTTTCACCGATTTGCTAAATCAATAAATCATGAACTTTCTCTCTGTCAACGACATAGGCCCGCTCGACGCGGCCGTGAAAGAAGCCTTGGAAATAAAGGCCAACCGCTTCGCCTTCAAGCATCTTGGCGAAAACAAGACGCTGCTCATGCTCTTTTTCAATTCCAGCCTCCGCACACGCCTCTCCACACAGAAAGCGGCCATGAACCTGGGGATGAACGTAATGGTGCTCGATGTGAACCAGGGCGCGTGGAAACTCGAGACCGAGCGCGGCGTGGTGATGGACGGCGACAAGGTCGAGCATCTGCTCGAGGCCATACCCGTGATGGCTTCCTACTGCGACATTATAGGCGTGCGCGCCTTCGCAGGCCTCAAAGACAAAAAAGAAGACTATGAGGAGCGCGTTATCAGCCAGTTTGTGAAATATTCAGGCCGGCCTGTATTCTCAATGGAAGCCGCCACGCGGCACCCCTTGCAGAGTTTCGCCGACCTCATCACCATCGAGGAATTCAAGACCAAGCCCCGGCCCAAGATTGTGCTGACATGGGCCCCCCATCCCCGTGCCCTGCCTCAGGCCGTGCCCAACTCGTTTGCCGAGTGGATGAACGCCACCGGCTACGACTTTGTGATAACCCACCCCGAGGGCTACGAACTCGCCCCCGAGTTTGCGGGCAACGCACGTGTCGACTACGACCAGGCCCGGGCCTTTGAAGGCGCCGACTTTATCTACGCAAAGAATTGGAGCGCGTATTCCGGCCCCAACTACGGGCGCGTGCTGTCGACCGACCGCTCCTGGACCGTAGACAGCGCAAAAATGGCACTCACCGACAACGCCTTCTTCATGCACTGCCTGCCCGTGCGCCGGAACATGATAGTGACCGACGACGTGATAGAATCGCCCCGCTCGATTGTGATTCCCGAGGCCGCCAACCGCGAGATTTCCGCCCAGACCGTACTCAAACGCATGCTCGAGTCGCTATGATTAATATTGTAAAGATAGGCGGCAACGTTGTCGACAGCCCCGACGCGCTGGCTCAGTTCATAGCCGACTTCGCGGCCATGCCGGGACAGAAAATCCTGGTGCACGGCGGAGGCAAGGAAGCCACGCGCCTTGCCGGACGGCTCGGCGTGGAGACGCAGATGATTGAAGGCCGGCGCGTGACCTCGCGCGAGATGCTCGATGTGGCCACAATGGTCTATGCCGGGCTTGTGAACAAGCGCATCGTGGCCATGCTCCAGGCCGCCGGCTGCAACGCGATGGGCCTATCGGGCGCAGATGCCGGCGTGATACGCGCCCGCCGCCGGGCGCCCGAGCCGGTCGACTACGGATACGTGGGCGACATCGCAGAGGTCGACGGCAGCCTTATCGCCACGCTGCTCCGCTCCGGAATCGTGCCCGTGTTCTGCGCCATCACCCACGATGGCCATGGCTCGCTGCTCAACTGCAACGCCGACTCAGTGGCCTCGGCCGTGGCTGTGGCCGCTTCGAAAATAGCCCCGTCGAGGCTCATCTACTGCTTCGAGATGCCGGGTGTGATGGCCGACATCAGCAATCCCGACTCGCTCATCAAGGATATACGCCCCCTCGACTATGCCATGCTGCGTGCCTCGGGCATCATAAGCAAAGGGATGATTCCCAAAATCGACAACGCTTTCGCCTCCATCGACGCCGGCGTGGAAAGCGTGGTGATAAAACACGCCTCGGCGCTCAACAGCCCCTCGGGCACAACCATACGCCGATGATCGCACTGCTGCGCTCACTCATAGCCACCCCCTCGCTGTCGCGCCGCGAGCATGCCACCGCATCGATAATAGAGCAGTGGCTCGCCGCCCACGGAGCCGTGCCTCGCCGCACCGGCAACAACGTGTGGGCGCTCTCCCGCCCCTACAATCCCGGCCTGCCCACCCTCATGCTCAACTCCCACCACGACACCGTAGGCCCCGCCGAATCCTACACCATCGACCCGTACACGCCCCTCGAAGCCGACGGAAAAATCTACGGACTCGGCTCCAACGATGCCGGAGCCTCGGTTGTCAGCCTGTGCAGCACATTTGCCGGCCTGCTTGGCGAAACACTGCCGTTCAACCTCCTGCTTGCCATATCGGCCGAGGAAGAGGTGGGCGGCGAGGGAGGCATGCGCGCCCTGTTTCCGGCCTTGGAGGCCGAGGGCATCAGAATCGACGCCGCCATAGTGGGCGAGCCCACGGGGATGCAGCCTGCCGTGGGCGAGCGCGGCCTCGTCGTGCTCGACTGCACCACCACAGGCGAGGCAGGCCACGCCGCCCGCGCCGAAGGCATCAATGCCATCTACCGCGCCATGGCCGACATCGACGCCCTGCGCCAGTACCGGTTCCCGGCCGAGTCTTCCATGCTGGGGCCCGTCACCCTCAACATCACGCAGATTGAGGCCGGAAGCCGCCACAACGTAATCCCCGACACATGCCGCTGGGTGGTGGATGTGCGCGCCACCGACGCTTTCTCCAACGAGGCCACCGCCGCCATGCTGCAAGCCGCCGTAAGCCCTTACACCAAGGCCGTGCCGAGGTCGACACGCGTCCGCGCCTCGGCAATAAGCCCGTCGCATCCGCTCGTGCGCGCAGCCGCGGCACTTGGAGGCGAGCCGTTTGTGTCGCCCACCACATCCGACATGTCGCTCATGCCGTTCGCGTCGGTGAAGATAGGCCCCGGCGACTCATCGCGCTCTCACCGCGCCGACGAATATATCCGCATCGACGAACTGGCCGCCGCTCCGGCTTTTTACACAAAAATGATTCTAACCTTAGGACACACAGGAATCCTGTGATTCCCTAAATATCATCACCCACTATGAAACTATGGAGCAAGGGCTTCGAGCCCGACAAAATGATAGAAGAATTTACCGTGGGCCGCGACCGCGAACTCGACCTGCTGCTCGCGCGCCACGACGTGGAAGGCTCTATGGCCCATATCCTAATGCTCGAGTCAATCGGGCTGCTCACTCACCACGAACTTACCGCCCTGCTCGCCGCCCTCGAGGAAATAGCCGGCGTGATCGACAGCGGCGAGTTCCGGATTGACCCCGGCGTGGAAGACGTGCACTCGCAAGTGGAATTCATGCTCACCGAGAAACTGGGCGACATCGGCAAGAAAATACATTCCGGCCGCTCGCGCAACGACCAAGTGCTTGTCGACCTCAAACTCTTCATGCGCCGCCAAATTAAAGATATGGCCGCCGCCGTGGAGCGCCTCTTCCTGCGCCTGCAAGCACTGAGCGAGCAGCACAAGGATGTGCTCATGCCCGGCTACACCCACCTGCAAGTGGCCATGCCGTCGTCGTTCGGCCTATGGTTCGGAGCCTATGCCGAGGCTCTTGCCGACGATATGCACATGCTCGTGGCCGCATACAACATCGCCGACCAGAATCCGCTCGGCTCGGCGGCCGGCTACGGCTCGTCGTTTCCCCTCGACCGCGAGATGACCACGCGCCTGCTCGGGTTCTCGACCATGCACTTCAACGCAGTTGCGGCCCAGATGTCGCGCGGCAAGACCGAACGCGCCGCCGCCATGGCCATCTCCGCCATAGCATCCACGCTCGGCCATCTGGCCATGGATGTGTGCATGTGGATGTGCGGCAACTTCGGATTCGTATCCTTCCCCGACGAACTCACCACCGGCTCGTCGATAATGCCGCACAAGAAGAATC
>CANRZQ010000179.1 GCA_947644475.1 uncultured Muribaculaceae bacterium | reverse complement strand
GGGAAGAGGCCGAGTGGATGGCCCGACTCTATGACGAGAGTCTGGTTCTCGGTGAGTTCTTCAAGATATTTCTTTATCAGGCGGTATTGCAGCCAGTTCTGGCACACCTGTCCTGTCTCGCCGTATGTTACAAGTTCGTAGGGGTAGAGGGCAATGTCGAAACACAGGTTATTGTCAATCATCACCTGGAAAGCCTTGCCTTCGAGGCATTTGCCTTTGTATTGGTCGATAGGCTTGGCCTTGATGTCGCCTTCGGGGCGCCAGCGGTAGGCGTATATGCGGCCGCGTGTGCGCAGTTCGTCGAGAAATTCGGGGGCCACTTTTTCGTGGAGTTCCTCGGGAACGTAACGCAGTGCGTTTTTGAGTGCTGTAACAGTTTTTTCAGGACTAAGGGTGAAGCCGCGGTCGGGAGCACGGCGTATTCCTTCGACGAAGGCCGGCATCTCGGGGAGCACGGCGTCAAGAAGAATGCGATTATTATCCATGGTGCGTGATTTATATATGGCAAAGATATGAATCTTTTTTGAGATTGAGGAATTTTGCCCTGTGATTTTTTCAGGGGTGGCGCCGGATGCTGAATGTTGAAAAATGAACGGCGGAGCGCAAATATTTACAATTAAGGCAATATGGTGTTGTAATAGGTTGATTATGTGGTGGTTACGATTAAGTAATAATTTTTGGGTATTGTGAGGGATATTTCACGGCAGTAATTTTGCAGCCGTAAAGTCAACTATTTTTTGAATTAATGCAGACGCTTAAAGAATCTATCCGCTGTAAAATCCTTGAGGAAGCCCGGAGCGAAATGTCGGCGCGGGGCTACGCAAGCGCATCCATCAAGTGCGTGGCTGCCGGATGCGGGGTAAGCGTGGGCACGATTTACAAATATTTCGGGAGCAAATGCAGCCTCTACGACGCTGTTGTGGAGCATGCGCGCGCGGCTCTCGGCGAGTTGTATGTATGCACCGATGCCGAGACATTCTACGGAATTGTCAACGACCACCGCACCGATTTGCGGATTCTGCTTTTCCGGGGGCGCGACGGCGACGCCTCAGCCTTGCTTGCCGACGGCGGACGCCCGGGCCTTGGAGGCCGGATGTGCTCGCTATGGCTTTGCCGCGTGCTCGAGCAGATGCTGATGCACAAGCCCACCAAGGCAGAGGCCATGCTTATGATTGAAGAATTCATCTCTGTGCGAAATCATATATATAAATAAAATGCGAACATTTCTACTGTTTATATCCGCTCTTGCCATGTCGTTGGCGGCCTATGCCGGCGATGCCGCGAAGGAGCAGCAGGCGGAGGCTTCGAAGAAACCCGAATGGCTCAGCCGCCTTCATGTAGGGGGATACGGCGAGGCTGTGTTTACCCGAAACTTTTACAGCGACCGCTATCTGCGCTACACCGACCCCGAAAGCGCACGCGGCGAGTCGCACGGACGCTTCGACATCCCTCATTTTGTGGTGTATCTCGGCTACGATTTCGGCAAAGGCTGGAGCATGAGTTCTGAAATAGAGTTTGAGCATGGCGGCACGGAAAGTGCTGTCGAGATAGAGACCGAGGAAGCCGGGGAATATGAAAAAGAAATAGAACGCGGCGGCGAGGTGGCCCTCGAGCAATTCTGGATTCAGAAAACATTCATGCCGGCGCTCAATCTTCGCGTGGGCATGCAGGTGGTGCCGGTAGGAGGCACAAACGCCCATCACGAGCCCGACCAATTTTTCGGTGTGTACCGTCCCGAGGGCGAGAATACGATCATGCCCTGCACGTGGCACGAAGTGGGCGTCACCCTTTGGGGACAGGCCGGCCCCTGGCGCTATCAGGCAATGTTCCTTCCCGGACTCGATTCCGAGCGCTTCGGCAACCAAGGCTGGATTCACGACGGGTCGGCATCGCCATTCGAGTTCAAGATTGCAAACAATTACGCTTTTGCAGCGCGAGTCGACAACACGTCGGTCAAGGGGCTGCGCCTGTCGGTGAGCGGCTATGTCGGCAACAGTTTCCGCAACACCCTCTACAACACCTCCAATGCGTCTAACGACGGCGTGCACGGCACCGTGGCAATCGGCTCGTTCGACTTCGCCTACCGCAACAGTCATGTGATGGCACGCGGATATTTCGATTACGGCCATCTGTCCGACGCCGGGCATATCTCAAAATTCAACATCTCGATGTCGAAAAATTCCACGTCGAAGCGCCAGGCCATAGCCTCCGACGCCATAGCCATGGGCGCCGAGGCCGGTTACGACATCTTCTCGATAATGAATTCCCGGACCGTCCGCGGCCAAAGGCTATATCTTTTCGGACGTTACGATTACTACGACTCGATGTACAAGACCCCGGCCGGAGTCACCGACCTGGCCTGGTGCGGGCGGCAGGTGATGACCGTGGGCGTGAACTGGTATCCTATCCGCCAAGTGGTGGTAAAGGGAGAGTACTCCAACCGTTTCATGTCGAAGCCTTACAACAATGAGCCGTCGGTTTCGCTTGGCGTAGCCTTTACGGGATGGTTCTTGTAAGGTATGAAGTATGAGTGATAAGTGATAAAGTGAAACAATCAAAAAAATATATAAAATGAATAAATTTATTAAACTTGCGGCAGTAGCCACAATGGCCGTGGCTGTGCTGCCTTCTTGTTCCGATGATGACAAGACCGACGCCCCCGACGTGCCCCAAAGCGCGAAAGAAGCCGCTCTCGCCAAAGCCACATCCGACTATGTGAGCAACACAGTGCTTCCCACCTATAAGTCGATGGCCGACGCAGCCATAGAGATGGCCGACCTCTGCGCCGTGATGAAGGAAAAACATGCCGAAGGCACCCTCACATCGGCCGACATCGCCGCCGCAGGCAATGCATGGAAAGAGTCGCGCAAATACTGGGAACTTTCCGAGGCCTTCCTTTTCGGCCCCGCCGCCAACCATAACATCGACCCCCATATCGACTCGTGGCCCCTTGACAAGGCCGCCATGGACCAGCTTCTTGGCCAGATACGCAACGGAGCGTCGTGGACGGCTGAAAACCTCGGATACGGCCTCCTTGGCTTCCACTCGGTGGAATACATGCTCTATGAACTTTCCGCCGACGAGAACACATCGCTCACTCATTCTGCAAACTATACCGACGAGGAACTCGAATATCTCACCGGAGTGGCCGACGACCTCCGCGACCAGTGCGTGCTGCTCGAGGCATGCTGGGCCGGCACCGACAATGTTTCGGCACGCAAGCGTGAAATCCTCGAGGATGCCGAACTCGGCTATGGCGAGGAATATGGCCGTGAGATGGTAAATGCCGGGGCTGCCGGAAGCCGTTTCAAGACATTTCAGGAAACTGCCGAGGAGATTATACAAGGCTGCATCGATATTGCCGACGAAGTGGGCAACACTAAAATCGGACGCCCCAACAAAGGCTCGAGCCTCGAGGACCGCAACTACATCGAGTCGCCTTACAGCCTTAACTCTATCGAGGACTTCGCCGACAATATCCGCTCAATCCGCAACTCCTACATAGGCTCCACAGCCTCGTCGGCCTCTATCAGCGACTATATAAAGAGCGTGAACCCCACACTCGACACCGAATTGCGCACAGCCATCGAAGATGCCATCACGGCTATCAACGCCATTCCCGAGCCTTTCGCCAAGAACGCCACCGGCAGCGAGGCCACAAATGCCGTTGAGGTGGTTAACGACCTTGTATCAGCACTTGAAAAAGTATATCAGGCTCTTGGCAACAACTGAGAATAACATACAGCAATAATCCTATGCGTTACCAAAACATATTCGCATTGGTGGGCGCCGCTTCATTAGCGGCGTTCACTTCGTGTTCCGACGACGACCTCAAAGACTCCGGCATCAACGGCGGAGAGGAAAAAAATATACCCGAATGGTGCTATGCCGGCGGCCAGCTCGGCACCACATTCATGGCCACATCCAATGCTTTCGAGCAGCCGTCGGCGGCTGTGGAGAACCAAGGCCTGTTCCAGTCGTTCAAAAACGGCGAGGCTATCTTCGAGAAGCCGTTCATGACCAACGCCTCGGGCGTGCGGTCGGGACTCGGCCCGGTGTATATCCGCACATCGTGCATGCATTGCCATCCGGGCTATGGCCACGGCAAGCGTCTGCCTGCCGGACAATTCCGCACCAACGAGCCCGACAACGGATGCCTCCTCGTGGTCTACGACCCCTCCACCGAGGCCTATGTGAGCTGGCTCGCCGGAATGCCTCAGGGCCATGCCGTGGCTCCGTTCAAGGCTCCTGTCGACGAAAGCCAAATCACGGTAGAGTGGCACGAGGCCACCGACGACTGGGGCAACCGCTTCCCCGACGGCGAGACATATTCCCTGCAATATCCCACGGTGGACATGCCCGAGTCGGCAATCTATGTGGTGGGCCAAGGCTATGAACTGCCCCAGGACTATGCCGTGAAACTCGAAAGCACCATCGGCATCTATGGCACGGGCCTGCTCGACGCCATCGACGAGGCCGACATAAAGGCCCAGTACGACCTCGAGGCCAAGGACGGCTATCTGCCCAACGGCCTCAATCCCGCCTTCTATGCCGACGGACAATGGACAAGCATGTATGCCAACGCTGTGCAGGGCGACGGCACAAAATACGTGCGCCGGTTCACCTATGCCCTCAGCCGCGGCCCGCTTATGGATGCAGCCGGTGCCAACGCCATATGGAACATCACCAACGTAACGCGTTCCGACCGCCGCTACCACTATCTCGACGGCGCCGGCACTTACGCCCTCTATTCGTCGAAAGACCCGGAAGTGCAGGCCGGTTTCGACGAGTATCTCGCAAATATTGACCCCACGCGTTCGCATCCCGAATGGTGGGACGGCGACATGGAACAGCGCATCTACACCTATCTCACCTCGAAGGAACTGCCCGTGGAGATGACCGATGACGAATACACCGACCTCATGGTGTGGCACCGCGGCCTGGCTGTGCCGGCAGTCCGCGACTACGACGACCCCGAGGTGCTCCGCGGCAAGGAACTGTTCTCCGAGATAGGATGCGCCTACTGCCACCGCCCGTCGTGGACCACAGGAGAGGATAATCTCGTCGACCCCAACCGCTTCTTCACTGCAAACGTGATGCCCCGCTATCCTCATCAGAAAATATGGCCGTATACCGACATGGTGCAGCATAAACTCCATATGGAGAGCGACATCCGCACCGGATGGTGCCGCACCACACCGCTCTGGGGCCGCGGGCTGCATCAGCGTTGCACAGGATCGGCCACAGCCGACCGCCTCCACGACAACCGCGCCCGCTCGGCCATGGAAGCCATCATGTGGCATGGATATTCGCCAAAAAGCGACGCACGCCTTTCTGTCGAGAAATTCCGTGCTCTGCCAAAGGCCGACCGCGACGCTATATGCACATTTGTTGATGCCATCTAAGTGAAACAGCCTGTAATAAATTATGTGTGTGGGTGGGCGCGACGCTCACCCGCCACTTTTTTGCTGCACGTGGCCTTGGCGGTGATACTGGCCGGCGCGCTTGTCACCTGCATCTGTGGCGAGCAAGGGAAGATTAATGTGGGCGCGGAGCCGTGTGACCTGGCGCAGGCCGACGATGGCGGCGCGATACATCTGCCTTTCGCGCTTACATTCCGTGCGGGCAATATCGATTATTATCCGGCCTCGACGGCTCCGCGAGGATATGAATGTGACCTTACGGTGTCGGCTCCCGGCGGCCTGGATGAGAATGTAAAGGTGACAATGAAAAATATGCTTGTCAAGGACCACTATCGCTTCACCCTCGTGTCGCTCGGGCAAGAGTCGGCCACACTCACCGTAAACCACGACCCCTGGGGCATAGGAGTCACATATGCCGGATATTATCTGCTGTTTGCCTGCTGTGTCACATTCTTCTTCCAGCGGCATACGGGGTTCCGCGCGCTTGCCCGCCGGTTGCGTGCCGCGGCACTTCTTGTGGCGGTCGCCGCCGGCTTGACGGCCTCGGGCGCTCCGGCCGGGGTGCCGGCCAATGTGGCCCGCACGTTTGGCAAAATCTATGTGTTCTGGGACGAAAGGCCAGCCC
>CANRZQ010000178.1 GCA_947644475.1 uncultured Muribaculaceae bacterium | reverse complement strand
CAGCTCTACCGCGCCCTCATCCACAACATGGTCGTTGGCGTTAGCGAAGGATACAAAAAAGAGATGGAACTCGTCGGCGTCGGATACCGTGCCACAGCATCCGGACAAGTCCTCGAACTCGCCCTCGGATTCTCCCACGCAATCTTCATCCAGCTTCCCCACGAAATCAAGGTAGAAGCAAAGACCGAACGCAACAAGAACCCCCTCATCATCCTCGAGTCAGCCGACAAGCAGCTCCTCGGCCAGGTATGCGCCAAGATCCGCTCGCTCCGCAAGCCCGAACCCTACAAAGGCAAAGGTATCAAATTCGTCGGTGAACAAATCCGCCGCAAATCCGGCAAATCAGCATCCGCTAAATAAAACAACGACCCATGACCTCAAAGATAGATCGCAGAAACAAAATAAAAGCACGCATCCGCGGACGCATCTCCGGCACAGCCCAACGTCCCCGCATGACAGTCTTCCGCTCCAACAAACAGATCTACGTCCAGCTTGTTGACGACCTCAAAGGAGCGACACTCGCCTCCGCATCTTCAAAAAACATCACCGAAGGCACAAAAACAGAAATCGCCGCCGCAGTCGGCAAGCAAATCGCCCAGAAAGCCCTCGAGGCCGGCATCACCGAAGTAGTGTTCGACCGCAACGGCTACCTCTTCCACGGACGAGTTAAATCATTGGCAGACGCCGCCCGCGAAGGCGGACTTAAATTCTAACCCACTATGGCAAGAAGAAACAACAGAGTAAAAACTACTACCGACATCGAGCTCAAAGATCGCCTTGTCGCCATCAACCGCGTTACAAAAGTAACTAAGGGCGGACGCACCTTCACCTTCGCTGCCATCGTCGTGGTCGGAAACGAAAACGGCATCATCGGCTACGGCCTCGGAAAAGCCAACGAAGTACAGGCCGCCATCGCCAAAGGAGTCGAGGCTGCAAAGAAAAACCTCGTGCAAATCCCCGTACACCGCGGCACAATCCCCCACGAACAAGAAGCCAAATTCGGCGGCTCCCGCGTAATCCTCAAGCCCGCATCCCACGGTACCGGCGTGAAAGCCGGCGGCGCTATGCGCGCAGTCCTCGAATCAGTGGGCATCACCGACGTCCTCGCCAAATCCAAAGGCTCGTCAAACCCCCACAACCTCGTCAAAGCCACAATCGAAGCCCTCTGCGAAATGCGCTCACCGGCACAAATCGCCGGCAACCGTGGCATATCCGTCGAACAAGTCTTCAAAGGCTAATCCACACCAACGCAATGGCACAAATCATTATCAAACAAATAAAAAGCCGCATCAACTGCCCCGCAGTTGAAAAACGCACCCTTGATGCGCTCGGCCTCCACAAAATGAACCACACAGTGGTAAAGGAAGACACCCCCTCTGTGCGTGGAATGATCCAAAGAGTACACCACCTCGTGGAAGTAACAAACGCTTAAACCAACCCACTACAATGGAACTTAGCAACCTCAAACCCGCAGCAGGGTCCGTACATACCAAAACCCGCATCGGCCGTGGTCCCGGCTCCGGCAAAGGCGGCACATCGACACGTGGTCACAAAGGCGCAAAATCCCGTTCCGGCTACAAGCGCAAAATCGGTTTTGAAGGTGGCCAGATGCCCCTCCAGCGCCGTCTTCCCAAATTCGGCTTCAAGCCCCTCGACCGCGTCGAATACCGTCCCATCAACCTTGACACCCTCCAGGCCCTCGCTTCAGAAAAAGGCCTCAGCAAAATCGGTATCGCCGAACTTATCGACGCCGGCCGCATAAGCCGCAAGCACCTCGTCAAAATCCTTGCAAAAGGCGAGCTCACCCTTCCCATCGAAGTCGAGGCACACGCTTTCTCCAAGGCAGCAGCCGAGGCTATCGAAAAAGCTGGTGGTAAAACCACTAAAATACAGTAACAAATGAGATTCATCCAAACATTAAAAAATATTTGGACAATCCAAGAACTGCGTCAACGTCTGTTGATAACACTCCTGCTGGTACTCATCTACCGGCTGGGGTGTTACATCGTGTTGCCCGGAATCTCACCCGCGGCAATCGACGCCCTGTCCAACTTCACAAACAAGACAGGCATGATGCAGCTCCTCGATATGTTCTCCGGCGGCGCATTCTCGCAGGCATCAATATTCGCCCTCGGTATCATGCCATACATCACGGCCTCCATCGTGATACAGCTCCTCGGCATGGTCCTTCCCTCATTCCAGAAAATGCAGCGTGAAGGCGAATCCGGCCGTCAGAAACTCAACCAGTACACCCGCTACCTCACAGTAGTAATCCTCTGCCTCCAGGCCCCCGCCTACCTGCTCAACCTCCAGTATCAGGTAAACCAGGCAGGAACAGCAGCCTCATTCGGCGCGTGGACACTCATCTACCTTACGATTATCCTCGCCGCAGGCTCAATGTTCATCATGTGGCTCGGTGAGCGCATCACCGACCGCGGAATCGGCAACGGTATCTCCTTCATCATCCTTGTAGGTATCATCGCCCGTCTCCCGGGAGCCCTCTTCTTCGAGCTCACATCCCGTCTCCCCGGATCCACCGGCGGCCAGGGCGGCCTTGTGATGTTCATCATCGAGATCATCCTCCTGTTCGCAGTCACCGTAGGCGCAGTCCTCCTCGTGCAGGGCACACGCAAAGTTCCCGTGCAATACGCCAAGCGTATCGTCGGAAACCGCCAGTACGGAGGCGCGCGCCAGTACATCCCCTTGAAAGTCAACGCAGCCGGCGTAATGCCCATCATCTTCGCCCAGGCCATCATGTTCATCCCCATCACCCTCGCGGGCTTCGGATCACAAGAAGGCACAAGCGGATTCTTCCACGCCCTCACCGACATCAACGGATTCTGGTACAACCTCATCTTCTTCCTCATGATCGTGGCGTTCACATACTTCTACACAGCGATTACAGTGCGCCCCACACAGATGGCAGAAGACCTCAAGCGCAACAACGGCTTCATCCCCGGCGTGAAACCCGGCAAGAAAACAGCCGAATACCTCGACACCATCATGTCGCGTATCACCCTCCCAGGGTCACTCTTCCTCGGAATTGTCGCAATCCTTCCGGCCTTTGCCCGATTCTTCGGCATAAGCCAGAACTTCGCCCAATTCTTCGGCGGAACATCCCTCCTGATCATGGTCGGCGTTGTCCTTGACACACTCCAGCAGGTAGAATCACACCTGATGATGCACCACTACGACGGCCTTATGAAAGAAGGCAAAATCAAAGGACGCACCACAGGACAGGCTTACTAACAAATCGACCCAAGCATCCATTTTGAGCAAAAACCAGATATATCTCAAGACTCCGGAGCAAATCCAGCAAATGATTCCCGCAGCCAACCTCATCAGCGACACGCTCGGTGAGGTGGCACGGTGGATCGAGCCCGGCATCACAACACGCCGGCTCGATACCATCGCCCGGGAATACATCATCGACAACGGAGGCACCCCCGCGTGCCTCGGATTCGAAGGATTTCCCGGCACACTCTGCATCGAAGTGAACGAAACCATCGTGCATGGATTTCCGTCCACATACACCCTCCGCGAAGGCGACATCATAGGCATCGACACAGTAGTAAAAAAAGACGGCTTCATGGCCGACATGTGCTACACATTTCCCGTCGGCGAAATATCCGACCAGAAAAAGCAGCTGCTGCGCACAGCCAAAGAATCACTCGACGAAGGAATAAAGCAATGCAGGGTAGGCGCCCGGATCGGCGACATCTCAAACGCCGTCCAGCGCTACTGCGAGGCAAGAGGCTACACCCTCGTGCGCGAATTCTGCGGACACGGCATAGGCCGCGACATGCACGAAGAACCCGAGGTGCCCAACTACGGAAAAGCCGGAAAAGGCCCCCTGTTGAAAAACGGCATGGTAATCTGCATCGAGCCGATGGTGAACATGGGAAGGCGAGAAATAATAATCGAGCCTAACGGCTGGGAAGCCCGCACACGCGACCGCCAGCCATCAGCCCACTTCGAGCACACCATAGCCCTCGTCGGCGACCGGACTCATGTCCTCACATCATTCGAGCCCGTAAAGGAATCACTCAAAGAAAGATACATCTAATCCTCAAAAAAACTCATTATGGCAAAACAAACAGCAATAGAACAAGACGGCACAATCGTCGAGGCACTCTCAAACGCAATGTTCCGTGTCGAACTCGAAAACGGTCACGAAATCACAGCCCACATCTCCGGGAAAATGCGCATGCACTACATCAAAATCCTTCCCGGCGACAAAGTCCGCGTCGAAATGTCGCCATACGACCTCTCAAAAGGCCGCATTGCTTTCCGTTACAAATAAAACAAGACAAAATACTAAAAGAAAAATGAAAGTAAGAGCATCCGTTAAAAAACGCACCCCCGACTCCAAAATCGTTCGTCGCAAGGGTCGTCTCTACGTAATCAACAAAAAAAATCCCAAGTACAAACAACGTCAAGGATAACATAAAAGTTATTATTGAAGCCAAAAAAACAACAATAACATTATGGCAGTAAGAATCGTGGGAGTTGACCTCCCCCAGAACAAAAGAGGTGAAATTGCCTTGACATACATCTTCGGCATCGGCCGTTCGGCAGCCAAGACAATCCTCGAAAAAGCCGGCGTGGACGTAAACATCAAAGTAAAAGACTGGTCCGACGCTCAGGCAGCAGCAGTGCGTGAAGTAATCTCCAACGACTACAAAGTCGAAGGCGACCTCCGCTCAGAAATCCAGCTCAACATCAAGCGCCTGATGGATATCGGCTGCTACCGCGGAATCCGTCACCGCATCGGTCTCCCCGTTCGCGGTCAGTCCACAAAAAACAACGCCCGCACACGCAAAGGCCGCAAGAAAACCGTTGCTAACAAGAAAAAAGCTACAAAATAATATAAGATATGGCAAAAAAGACAGTCGCAGCAAAGAAGAGAAACGTCAAAGTTTCAGCCGAAGGCCAGCTTCACGTCCACTCATCTTTCAACAACATCATCGTATGCCTCGCAAACGCCGAAGGACAAGTCATCTCCTGGTCATCAGCAGGTAAAATGGGCTTCCGCGGCTCCAAGAAAAATACCCCCTACGCCGCTCAGATGGCAGCGCAAGACTGCGCTAAAATCGCCTTCGACCTCGGCCTGCGCAAAGTTAAGGCATATGTCAAAGGTCCCGGCAACGGCCGCGAGTCCGCTATCCGTACAGTACACGGAGCAGGTATCGAAGTAATCGAGATCATCGACGTTACTCCGCTGCCCCACAACGGATGCCGCCCTCCCAAGCGTCGCCGCGTGTAATACAATTCCCGTGAAGGGAACCAACTCCAAATCATAACTCTTTTAGTAAAAATCCATATCAACCCCTTTGCTTAAAAGTCCCGCCCGGTTTCAGTATCCAATTGGCCAATGTGAAATAGACCATCGCTTACTTCCACCTCTCATGGTCGCGGCTGCACTAAAAGCCATCCGGAACATGAAAAAATATCCCGGGCCCGCAGGCAAAGAATAATCCGACTATTAAAAATGGCAAGATATACAGGTCCCAAGACCAAAATCGCCCGCCGCTTCGGCGAACCAATATTCGGTCCCGACAAAGTTCTTCAAAAACGCAACTTCCCCCCGGGCCAGCACGGAGCAAACAAACGCCGCAAAACATCTGAATACGGCATCCAGCTTCGTGAAAAGCAAAAAGCAAAATACACCTACGGCGTGCTCGAGCGTCAATTCTCCAACCTCTTCGCCAAAGCATCATCGCTCAAAGGCATCACCGGTGAAATCCTCCTCCAGCTCCTCGAATCACGTCTCGACAACGTAGTATTCCGTCTCGGCATCGCTCCCACACGCGCCGCAGCACGTCAGCTCGTACTCCACCGTCACATCACCGTCAACGGCCAGGTTGTAAACATCGCATCCTACCAAGTTGCCCCCGGCGACATCGTCGGTGTACGTGAACGCTCGAAATCTCTCGAAGTTATCGCCGACGCCCTCGCCGGATTCAACCACTCTAAATACCCCTGGATCGAATGGGACGAAACTCAGAAAGCAGGTAAATTCCTTCACGTGCCTGCCCGCGAAGACATCCCC
>CANRZQ010000177.1 GCA_947644475.1 uncultured Muribaculaceae bacterium | reverse complement strand
GCTCACCTCTGCAATGTCATTCGCGCAAACCCGCTACGTGGTTTGGTCCGGTGACGAACTCACCGCCGACGAAACCCAAATACCCGGCCAATATAACCCTTGGTGGAATGTTCCCGGAGAAAAAGAAGGTCTTGAAGTTGTAGACGATGCTGCATCAGTTGAAGGAAAATCGTGGAAATGGGCACAGGAATCTCCTTCAGGCAGCTGCTCGGGCGGTTATCTGACATTAATGGCAACAGCCGAGACTGTAACTCCTCTTTCGTCAATGGACCTCGTTTTCAATGCCAAAGCAGAAGGCACCGGAACTTGGAACGTGCGTTTGACTGCTGCTGGCGGTGTTGAAAGCGACTGCCTTGTTTCTGTTCCTGCCGATGGTGAATACCACCAAGTGCGCATGAATGTTAAAAAAGAATTCCCCGGCGTCGCTGCCAAGTGGGCCACATGGCCGACTCCGGCAGATATGTTTACATTTGCCCTGGTAGGAGCAGATCTTTCTGCCGATGCAGTTATTCTTGTAAACGACGTTCGTTATGAAGCAGCCATCGCCATGCCTGAAATCACTGCCGAGGCATCAAACGTAACTGCAACTTCTGCCGATGTGACCTATGCCGTGACTTTCCCCGAAGGCTACACCAACACCAAGGTTACTGTCAACGGAGAAGCAGCCGAGGCTGCCGCTACACTCAACCTTACAGGTCTTACCCCCAAAACCGCATACACCTACACCATCATTGCAGAAGGTGAGATGGGTGGCCAGGTTTTCAAGGCAGAAAAAGTCGTATCCTTTACCACACTTCGTGAAGAAGGTGATTCTTCTGTATGGTATGGCAATATCGACGGCGAGACAACCCAATTGACAAACACATATAATGTAAGTGTCAACTACTCCATTACCTACAACACCGACAAGACCATCACCGTTAAGGCTGAAACTTTCGGATTTGAACAAATCGACGGCAATGTCGGCCACAAGATCAGTTTTGTGAACGGCATCAAGGAAGAATGGCAAGTAATGACTCAAGAAGGTGACTATTATGTATATACCACAGAAGGCACAGCGGAAGAAGGCTCGACAGTTGAATTCTTCTTCTGGTTTGAGTATCCCAACGGTGTGTTCGGCGGTAATTATCATGTGATATATGTTGCCGGTTCTGAAAACGAGAAGCCTTCGGCTGCTCCCCGCGTAACCGCAAAAGTGCAGAACATCACTTTCAGCTCGGCTGAAATTGCCTACACCCTCACTCCCGAAACTGTTGAAAACGGCACTGTAAAAGTTTATTACAAGGCTGTCGACGGCGACGCTGTTGAGGCTGCCGCCAATCCCATCGTCCTTTCCGGTCTTGAAGAAATGACCGCTTATGCTTACGAGGTGTATGCCGTGGCTGAAATCGACCTCAACGGCGACGGTGTAATCACTGCCGATGAGATTCTCGAAAGCGCACATGCAAAAGTTGAGTTCAAGACTCCGTCGGAAAACGCACGCGACATCGTCTACGCCGACTGGGCCAACGTTGAGTTCAAGACCAACCCCGTAGTCTACGCATCGCTTCCCTGGCAAGTTACTTACAAGGCAGAGGGAACAGCCATCTATGAAATCGACCTCTCCGAGATCGACGGCAAAATCCCCGGCATGGTTCCCCAAATCTATTGGAACGGCTTCAAGACTCTTGCTAAAAACGCCGAAACCGGCATGTACGAATACAACTTCGGCGCTCAGGAAATGGATGCAGCAACTGCTATCTCCCACTACATTGCCTATCAAGGCGGTGTTTACGATTACCGCTGCGCTTACACCAACTGGGGCATGGAGCAAGTCCGTCCCGAACTTGGCGAGGCTGTATCGCTCGCGCTCTCCGCTGCTAAACTCACAGTAAAGGCCGGTGAAGAAGTGGCTCTCACCGTAGTTTCGAAAGATGCTGCCGGACACTATCTTCCCGTTGATGCCGTTGAATACACAATGTTCCCCGAGACAGGCACTATTGAAAACTCTGTATTCAGCAGCAACCTCAAAGGCAAATATGACATCACCGCCACTGCCGGAACTCAGTCGGCAAAGACAAGCGTTCACGTAATTGCCGCTCCCGAGGCCGAAGACCTCGTTGCCGGTGTAGCCGGTACGACCGACGCCGACAATATAATCGAGAATACCAAGGTTGAGAATGCCACCGACGGCAACGAAGGCACAGAACTCCGCTGGGGCTGTGGCGACACCGAAGAACATTACCTTATCTTCGACCTCGCCAAGGATGAAATCCCCGGCTATTATATCGAATGTGTCGACCTTCTTTTCGAAGGCGCGTATGCAACAGCGTTCACCGTCACCCTCACTAACACACGTCCTTCCGAACTCGAAACCGTTGTTGCCGCTTATGCCGCCGATAGCGAGGCTGCAACAGAAGACCGTGTCTTCACTCCCGAAGCCAATAATACACGTCACATCTTCATCCACGACCCCGCAGGCTACCATCGCTATGTTGCCCTTCGCACATCGAAGGCTCTCAACACCGGCTGGGGCATCAAGGTGAAAGAAATGAAGGTTTACGGTACTGAGGCAAAATCGAACACCCAGACCGGCATCGAAGACATCGTTGAAGATGCCAATGCCGCTGTTGAATATTTCAACCTCAACGGTATCCATGTTGCCAACCCCGAAAACGGCCTCTATATCCGCCGTGCAGGCAGCAAGGTCGAAAAAGTGTTCATCCGCTGATAATCTGAAATCATCCAACCTCAATGGTTGACATCGCGGAGGGAGGCCACACGGCTTCCCTCCTTTTTTTGTAAAAATATTTGGAGAATAAAAATCTGCGTTGTATATTTGCGGCATGAAACACTACTGACGACATATAGTTTAGAGGTGAAAGCCCTCGGACATTCCAAATAATCAATTGAACTGTAATGCTCTGCGTCATTGCTATGCGCATACGTGAGCATTGGGCACATTGAAATTTTGGAATGGACCATTCGGAAGAGGGCTTCCGAAAAACATCTAAAACCGACGTCGATTGACACATCCGCCACAGGTCCGGCGGGAAGTTGTCAACCGGCATTTTTTTTTACCTCTAAACTATATGTAATATGAAAGCAACAGCAACAAAATCGGAAAACCGCACATTCACAGTAAACTACACCGTAAAAAAGCCCCGTCTCTCTCCCTCGATGCCCATGCAGGCCATAGAGTCGCAGGCCCTGCGCGCCGCCGCGATAGCCCGGGCAACGAAAACTGATGCCGAGGCGCCGAAAAAGAAAACAAAGAACCCCCTGCCTCAACTTTCGCCAATCGAAAAATCAATGCGCTCGATCCGGCGTGCAATAGGGAACATGCCGTCAGGGAGCCGGTCGGCGGTGGTGTTCGAATCGCCGGGAGTCATGTCGCGTATCGGAGCGATATCGACAGCCTGCGATGTTATAAAGATATATTATAACGGCGAGGCATATAATTCGGCTTTGACTGCCCGAAGGACCGATGGCAAGGTGAAGATGCCGCAGCCCGATGAGACATATGTGTTCTTCCCCTCGCACACCGACAGTGCAAGGCTCGGCTCGGTGGCTGTATATTCGGCAAACGTGGCCACGCTGCTGGCCTCGATACGCAACAGCGGCTCGCTTTTCGGGCAGCCCGTAAAGTCCGTTTCGGTGGAATACGGCTATCGCGCATTTCTCGATGTGAAAATCGGGTGATAAATTTTTTTTCGTGGCAAAGACGCGAAAAATGAAAATAAATTCGTACCTTTGCCAAAATTTAATAATCAGAAGAGCCAATGTCATTTATCGACGACCGAGTAAAGATGGACGGCCTCACTTTCGACGACGTCCTCCTCATTCCGGCATTCTCTGCCGTGTTGCCCCGCGATGTACAATTAAAAACACGTTTTTCACGAAACATTACGCTTAACGTTCCGCTTGTGTCCGCTGCCATGGACACCGTCACCGAGTCGCAGCTCGCTATTGCGATAGCCCGCGAAGGTGGCATCGGCGTGATACACAAGAACATGTCGATTGAAGAGCAGGCGAAGCACGTCCACGCTGTAAAGCGCGCCGAAAACGGCATGATCTACGACCCCGTCACAATCCGCCGCGGATCCACCGTGGCCGATGCCCTGGCCATGATGGAGGAATACCATATCGGAGGCATCCCGGTGGTTGATGACGACAAGATGCTCGTGGGTATCGTCACAAACCGTGACCTGCGTTTCGAGCGCGACCTTACCCGCAAGATCGACGAGGTGATGACCTCCGAGAACATCATCACCACTAAGCAGTCGACAAATCTTGAAGAAGCGGCACAGATTCTTCAACAGCACAAGATTGAGAAACTTCCCGTTGTCGACAACGACGGCCGCCTTATCGGCCTTGTTACATACAAGGACATCACCAAGGCCAAGGACAAGCCCAATGCTTGCAAGGATTCACTCGGCCGCCTGCGTGTGGCCGCCGGCGTAGGCGTCACAGCCGACACCATGCAGCGTGTCGACGCTCTGGTTGCCGCAGGTGTCGATGCCATAGTTATTGACACGGCTCACGGACACTCTGCCGGCGTGGTAGGCGTGCTCCGTCAAGTCAAGGAAAAATATCCCGAAATCGACGTTGTGGTAGGCAATATCGCCACCGGCGACGCCGCCCGTTATCTTGCCGAGAATGGCGCCGACGGCGTAAAAGTAGGCATCGGCCCCGGCTCAATCTGCACCACGCGTGTAATTGCCGGTGTAGGCGTACCTCAACTTTCGGCCGTTTACGACGTGGCCAAGGCCCTCGAAGGCACCGATGTGCCCCTCATCGCCGACGGCGGTATCCGCTATTCCGGCGACATCGTCAAGGCCCTTGCCGCAGGCGCGCACTCCGTGATGCTCGGCGGAATGTTGGCCGGCGTGGAAGAGTCGCCCGGCGACACAATCATCTACAATGGCCGTAAATACAAGGCCTACCGCGGCATGGGCTCGCTCGAGGCCATGGAAAAAGGTTCGAAAGACCGTTACTTCCAGGGCAACGTCACCGACGCCAAGAAACTTGTGCCCGAAGGCATCGCCGCCCGTGTGCCCTACAAAGGCTCGCTCTACGAGGTGGTATACCAGATGCTCGGCGGCCTGCGTGCCGGCATGGGCTACTGTGGCGCTCCCACAATCCTCGACCTTCACAAAGCCCAGTTCACCCGTATCACCAACGCCGGTGTGGCCGAGAGCCATCCCCACGACGTAGCCATCACCTCCGAGGCTCCCAACTACTCCGCCGCCCACCAATAATATTGAAAAATATCGCTGAACAGGCGGTTAAGGCACAATAAACACAGTTATTGTTACGTTATAACTGTGTTTATTTTTTGTTTATAGCATTTGTAATAATTTATAATATGAAGAAGACTCTCATTTCGGCAGCCGTCGTGGCACTGGCGTTCGCCGCCTTTGCCAAGAAAAGCGGAAGTTCCGACCCCGTTTTGATGAATGTGGCAGGCCAAGACGTGCCGTTGAGCGAATTTGAATATTTATATCACAAGAACAACGCCCAGCAGATTCAGCCGCAGACGCTTGAAAAGTATGTCGACATGTTTGTCGACTATAAACTTAAAGTGGCCGATGCCCGCGCTGCCGGCCTTGACACCACGCAGGCTTTCCGCGACGAGTTTGTGCAGTTCCGCGATGATCTGGCCCGTCCCTATCTGCGCGACAGCGTGGAACTCAACCGCCTCATCGATGAGGCGTATTCGCATATGGGCGAGGATGTGACAGTGAGCCATATCATGCTGCCGCCCGTTGGCCGCGACGGACAGGACCCGCAGGCGCAGATTGCGCAGATTCGCGCCGACATAGTTTCCGGCAAGACTACTTTCGAGGATGCCGCTAAGCAGTTGTCGGTCGACAAGCCCTCGGCACGCCGTGGCGGATTCATGGGCAATGTCACTCCCGGCCGTTTTCCCTATGCCTTTGAAGAGGCCGCATATAACACTGCCGTGGGAGAAATCTCCGAGCCGGTGAACAGCGGTTTTGGCTGGCATATTATCCGTGTGGAGAAACGCTCGCCTGCCAAGGGCGAGGTCGAGGCCTCGCATATCCTCAAACTCACACGGGGCATGGATGCAGCGCAGGCTGCTGTTC
>CANRZQ010000176.1 GCA_947644475.1 uncultured Muribaculaceae bacterium | reverse complement strand
GGGTTAAGTATTTCTTTTGAATATTTAGTCTTCACCTTGCCTTTTGCATCGGGCACAGAATCGAGGGGGAGGGCCTTCATGAAGTTGTCGTAGCCGCCGAGGATTGCTTCCGACATGGTTTTCTCGGATCCTTCGGGTGCTTTGCCAAATTGCTTGAGGGCGAAAATTTCGTCGTACTGCTTGAAGCCGGTTTTGCCGGGGATGAAGTAAACCTGCACGTCGTTCTGTGTTTCAGGATTCGACATCGCCGGTGTGATTATTTTGAGCACCTCGGCATAGTTTGCTTCCTTTTTCATGGCACGTTCGGCGTCTTTCACCACGCTCTGCTGAGCGGCGGCGGTAAGCCCGAAGAGGGCGCATACGCCTAAGAATAGGACTTTTTTCATAATATATGTTGTTAAAAGAAATTATTCGTCGGTTGATTCAATCTCATTATCGCTGTCGTCGGTTTCGGGCTCTTCTGCTTCGGGTTCGATTTCCATGTCGGGCAGAGCCTCGCCTTCGGTCACGGCCTCGGTTTCTTCCTCGGGGTCGGACGGCACGCAGCATACTGATGCTATAACATCGTTGCGCTTTTCAAGGTTTATTATGCGCACACCTTGTGCGGCGCGGCCGAGGGTGCTGATGTCGGTGACGCGCACTCGGATTGTGATGCCCGACTGGTTGATGATAACGAGGTCGTTGTCGTCGTTGACGGCTTCGAAAGCGACAAGATGTCCGGTCTTGTCGGTGATGTTCATTGTTTTCACGCCTCGGGTGCCGCGGTTGGTGATGCGGTAGATCGGATTGCTGTCCTCGTCGTTGAGGTGGGAGCGTTTGCCGTATCCCTTGGCAGAGAGGGTGAGTATGGTGTCGTCGGAGTCGGCCGACATCGTGATGAGGCCTACTACTTCGTCTTGGCCGTCCTCGTCGAGACGCATGCCGCGCACGCCGGCCGATACGCGGCCCATGGCGCGCACCTTGCTTTCGTGGAAGCGTGTGGCACGACCGTTACGGTTGGCCATCAGGATTTCAGAGTTGCCGTCGGTGAGGTCGACAGCGATGAGTTCGTCGTTGTCGCGTATCACGATTGCTTTCTTTCCTTTTGCCATTACGCGGGCGTATTCGGTGAGCGAGGTTTTCTTGATGAGGCCTTTGCGAGTGGCGAACACGAGGAAGTGTGTGGAGGTGAATTCCGGGTCGTCGAGCTGCTTGCAGCGTATGAACGCCTTCACGCAGTCGCCCGGCTCGATGTTGAGGAGGTTCTGGAGAGCGCGTCCCTTGGCGTTGCGTGCGCCTTCGGGGAGTTCGTACACCTTTAATTTATATACAAGGCCTTTCTGTGTGAAGAAAAGCATTGTGTTGTGCATCGAGGCTGTGTATATGTGCTCGATGAAGTCCTCGTCGCGTGTGTCGGAGCCTTTGAAGCCTACGCCGCCGCGGTTTTGGGCGCGGAATTCGCTGAGAGGCGTGCGCTTGATGTAGCCGAAGTGGGATATGGTGATGATCATATCGTCGTCGGCGTAGAAATCTTCGGCATTGAAGTCGCCGGCGGTATAATCGATAAGTGTCTTGCGGGCGTCGCCGAATTTATCGCGGATTTCTTCGAGTTCGGTCTTTATGAGTTCGCGGCACACGTTTTCGTCGTTGAGGATGAGTTCGAGGCGAGCGATTTCCTTATGGAGTTCTTCCATGTCGTGGCGCAGTTTGGCCTGCTCGAGTCCGGCGAGTTGTCCGATGCGCATGGCCACGATGGCCTCGGTCTGGCGGTCGGAGAACCCGAATCGCTCCGACAGGAGCGGACGGGCGGCCTGGGCGCTTTCGGAATTGCGAATTATTGAGATAACCTCGTCGATATGGTCGCAGGCAAGGATGAGGCCTTCGAGAAGATGGGCGCGTTCGGAAGCCTTGCGAAGTTCGTATTTTGTGCGGCGTATCACCACGTCGTGGCGGTGGTCGACGAAGGCCTCGAGGAGGTCTTTAAGATTGAGCGTGCGCGGACGGCCGTTGACAAGAGCCACGTTATTGACTGAGAACGACGATTGCAACGCTGTCATCTTGTAGAGTTTGTTGAGCACTACATTGGCATTTGCATCCGATTTAAGTTTGATGAGGATGCGCATGCCCTCATGAGATGAGAGGTCGGTGATGTCGGCTATGCCGTCGAGTTTCTTTTCTGTGACAAGGTCGGCAATGCTCTTGATGAGTTCCGACTTGTTAACGGCATAGGGGATTTCGGTGATTACAATATTTTCGTGGTTCTGTTCCTGTTCGATTTCCGCTTTGGCACGAATCACGATTCGTCCGCGTCCGGTCTCGTAAGCGTCTTTCACGCCCTGGTAGCCATAGATGGTGCCACCGGTGGGAAAGTCGGGAGCCGTGATAATCTTCATCAACTCGGGGATGGTGATGTCGCGGTTTTCGAGCACTGCTATTGAGGCGTTTAACGCTTCGGTGAGGTTGTGGGGAGGCATATTGGTGGCCATACCCACGGCGATGCCGGCGGCTCCGTTGACAAGGAGGTTGGGGAAGCGTGCGGGCAGCACGGTAGGCTCGGTGTTGGAGTTGTCGTAGGTTGGCTGGAAGTCGACAGTTTCCTTGTCGATGTCGGCGAGCATTTCCTCACCTATTTTAGAGAGTCGCACTTCGGTGTAACGCATGGCGGCGGGGCCGTCACCGTCGACGGAGCCGAAGTTGCCGTGGCCGTCGACCAATGTATAGCGCAGCGACCAGTCCTGTGCCATGCGCACTACTGTGCCATAGATTGAGTAGTCGCCGTGAGGGTGGTAGTTACCCATTACTTCACCGACGCTCTTTGCAGATTTCAGGTGAGGGCGGTTGCTTGTGTTGCCCATAGCGTTCATACCATACATCACGCGACGTTGTACGGGCTTCATGCCGTCGCGGACATCGGGAAGGGCACGGGATACAATCACAGACATCGAATAGTCGATGTAAGCCGACTGCATCTCGCTTGCGATATTGATTTTCTGTATGCGGGTTTCGTCCAACATGCTTAATCAGATAATAGTTAGTAATTTAAAGAGGCGTCTTGATAAATGCGATCTCTTTAAGGTTTATTGTAATTGCAAAATATCATACAAAGGTACGAAAATTTTTGCAATTAACGAAAAATCTTTAAAATTTTTGACTTTTCAACCCCCACGGAAGTTTAATCAATTGTTTGATTCTGCAATATTCCTGCTCGAAATTTGGAGTGAATATTCCCTTGCCGATTGAGGCCTCTATTTCGTCCGGTGACCAGAACCGGCCTCCGTCGAGTTCGCTGCTCGGGCACGGTGTGCCTTCGTAGACGGTGCGGAATACGTGGACGAGTTCGCGCTCGCGGTCGCTCTCGAAGACGTAATTCACGATATGCATGGCCTTGTAGTCGAGCAAGCCCAGTTCTTCGCGCGCCTCGCGTGCGAGGGCCGAGAGAGTATCCTCGCCGAAGTCGACATGGCCTCCCACGGCAGTATCCCATTTGCCGGGCTGTATGTCTTTCCATGCGGGACGCTTTTGCAGATACAGGTTGCCATCTTTGTCGAAGACGTGAAGATGGACAACGGGGTGGAGGAGGCGGGCTCCGCCGTGACATTCGCCACGGGTGGCTTTGCCGATGGTGTTTCCCGATTCGTCGACGACGGGAAAAATTTCTTCGCTGTTGTCTTGTGTCACTCTATATCTTTATTTTGTTAAGCCGTGCCTCGCGTATGATTCCGAGCCAGCCAATTTGTTTGTAACGTTCGAAAATCTTTTGAAAGGGCACTCCGTAGACCGGGTCGTCGCTCTCAAACATGCGGTCGCGCCGCCAGCGGGCAAACGGGTGGTCGATGGTGTCGAGCATAAGCCACGAGCCCATCTGGGCGAAGCCCTCGCAGATGCGCATGGCGGTTTCCGACTTTGAATAGTCGCGGTAGTAGGCCAGCTGGTTCTTCATTTGCCAGCTGTGAAGTATCTCATGTGCAAGCGTCGCGGCAATGGCAATCTTGTTGCTGTGATTGAGCACCCATATCATCTGGTCCATGATGCCCACGCCTGTGTGGAGGCCGGCGGCGTTTTCGCCCAGGGCGCTGCTCATTTCTTTCTTGGTGACGATGCGGAATGTAATCCAGTCGGGCTGTATATCCTGAAAGCCTGCCTTGTAGAGGCGGCGCATCACCTGATTGAGCACCCAGTCGAAATTGTCTTCGGTCACTTCGTTGGCGAGGCATGTCAGGCATATATGTCGTCCGCGTTCCACTTCCCGGCATTTGCCGGCTGCGGAGATGTATTGTCCGCACGAATCGCAGCGGTGCACCTCGCCGCTGTCGACATGTCCGGCGCAGATGTGATGTCCGGCCCAGTCAGTATAATAGTATCCCTTTATGGAGTGTTGGCAAAAATCGCAAGTCATGTCTGTTGTATCAGAATCGGTTGATTTCTTCTTTGAGCACTGTGCGCCATTGAGCCATGGATGGGCGCACCGGGGCTGAGAAGGCATGGCGGAATAGCATTTTGAGGTTGGGCGACAGCCGGTCGGCATTTGCATGCAGGTCAAATGACGGGATGCGCTCAATAAATCGGCCTTTGTCGCCTCCATGATATAGCCCCGCACGCACCCGTGCGCCGAGCGTGGTGTATTCAGTGGTGTCGTAAGGCGGCAGGAGCCGGGTGTTGTTGTAAGGGTGCGTGCCTGTCAATATGGAATAGATGCAGCAGCCTATGGCAAATGAGTCGCATGATTGGTCGATAGGGCGGCGTTGCTCCCGGGCGCATTGGGCGTCCGCCGGGAAGTACCCCGGTGTGAGGGCGTTGCATGCAAACATGAGAGCCCCTTTTTCTGCAACCTGGCACGAATCCATGTCTATCATTGATATTTTGCCGTCGGATGTCACAAGGATATTCTCGGGCTTTATGTCAACCAGCACAAAACGGCCTGTCTTATGGATTGCCTCCACTGCCGCAACCCAGTTGTAGAGCATTTTCAGCCGGTTTCGGATTCCGATGTTGGTGTTGAGTTCGAAACGGTTGTGCCATCCCCGGTCTTCATCGTCGGGAAACAATTCCGCGATGGTCTTTCGCGGGGAGTAAAATTCCAATATAGTAAGGTCGCGGCTTGCCGGGAATGCCCGGAGCATGACAAATCCGCAAAACTCGCCCGACTTTTCCTCTGTCGCGGCGGCCAAGGGCCAGCAAAAGCGTATGTTAGGGTGGGGCGACACCGGCGGATTCTCAATCATATACATGATTTTATCACGTTTCTCACGGGCTTTCTCGCGTGTTCGGTAGATTTTAAGCGCGCAGTCGCCGTATTCGGGCAGGCTGAGCGGATAAATCGAACCTTCGCCGCCCGTAGCCATGGGTTTCGACACAAGATGCGCGCGGTAAACGCGGTTTGCAATGGAAATCTTGATATACATGGTTAAAAACGGGCGAAGATTAAAGTGCGGTCGTCGTCTTCCTCCAGGCAAGCCTTGTTGCCTGAATCGATGAATCGGGCAAGTGTGTCGGGCCGGTTGTTTTCTGAAAGCATTGCGATGCGCTCCCAGAATGGCGTGAAAGGTGTGTTGATGTCGGTCCATCTGCCATTGCGCGGTTGCAGGCAGTTCCATGCGAAATTCTCGCATCCGTCGCTAATCATGCAAAGATACTCCGGCCGATTGCGCCAGACCCTTGTCTCGGGCACCAAAGCGTCGCCGATGCGCAAGGCGGGAACTCGTGGGGTGTCCCATCCGCTTAGCAGAAATACGGTCTGATTCGTCTCTGTGCCGCGATGAGGGGTGCAAAGCGCCTCCCATTCTTCGCCTTTGGCGCGTGCGGCCATGCGTCCGTCGCCGATGTGTCCGGCAAGTATGCCGTACGGGGAGGATATGGCCGCCATCAACGTGGCGCAGAAATCCCTGTGGGGTGCGTTGAGGCCGGAAGAGTCTATTTTGTCGATGATGAATTGCCTGGCCGTGCGGCACACTGATGTGAACTCGGCTTGCCACTCGGTGTCGGAGGGAAGCATGTCGGTGTGCTTCCATTCCCGGCTGTCGATGAGCAGTTCGAGCAGGTGGGCCGCGACCTCACATGCCGCTCGCGCTCCCCGGTGCGACATGCCGGCGCTCCCCGCGCCGTCGCTGATGATATAC
>CANRZQ010000175.1 GCA_947644475.1 uncultured Muribaculaceae bacterium | reverse complement strand
GGAGCAACAGCAACAACAACAGCAGCAGATGAGCGGCAACGCCGAGCAGATTCTGCAAACGATGCAAAACCGCGAGAACCAGACCCGCGAAAAAGCCAAAGAACAGCCGCAGCCAATGCGTGCCACTACCGACAAGCCCTGGTGATGCAGCCGGGCATTCATGATCAGACATAGAATTATGAAAATCCGTTTCAACATATTATTTTTGATTTCGGTGTTGCCGCTTATGCTGGCAGCACAGGTGTCGCTGAGAGTGCAGGCGCCGAGGCAGGTTGTGGAGGGACGAAAGTTCTCGGTTACATTCCGCCTTTCCAATGCCTCCTCCAATGCGCCCTCTGCCCCGACTTTGAATAATTGCAAATTTGTCTATGGCCCATCGACCTCAACGATGAGTTCCACACAGATTATCAACGGGCAAGTATCCTCGTCGACATCAATTGATTTTACATTTACATATCTCGCTGAAAAAGCAGGAGAGGTGACTATTCCGGAAGTATCGGTAAATGCCGATGGGAAAAAGGTATCGTCGGCTCCGGCACATTTTACAATCCTGCCTCCCGACAAGAACGCATCTCAGAACCAGGGAGGCGGCTACGGCGCTCCGTCGGTCGACGATATTTCCACGCACACACCTCGTAAGATTTCATCCGACGACATGTTTGTGCGCATCAACCTGAGCAAGGCATCGGTTTATGAGCAAGAGGCTGTGATAGCAACGATGAAGGTGTATACAAAATACAACATTTCCAGTTTCCGCGCCACAGCCCAGCCCACATTTGAAGGCTTCCTGTCGGAAGAACTTGATGTCCCGAATCAGATAGAGCAAGAGCATTACAACGGCCAGAATTATACCACGGCGGTGCTTAAAAGATGTATTCTGTATCCGCAGAAAACAGGAAATCTCACAATCACCTCAGGAAAGTTTGAGGTTACGATTGTGCAGTATGAACTTGTAAGCAATGGATTCTTCCAGACACGCCGCCCGGTTGAGCAGCAAGTGATTACCCAGTCAAACAACGCCACTGTGCATGTCGTTCCGTTGCCCGAGCCCCGTCCCGCATCGTTCAATGGGGCCGTCGGACAGTTCTCTGCCTCAGCAACAATGTCTCCCGTAGAATTGCGCACTAACGAGGCCTCGACATATACTTTCAATGTAAAGGGCACGGGCAACATAAAATACCTTAAAACTCCTACTGTTGATTTTCCGTCGGGAATTGACCAATACACTCCGAAGACAGATATTGACGCCAGATTCAACGGCAATAATATCACAGGCTCGTATTCCGTTGTGTATACCCTTGTGCCTCAGGAGCCGGGTAAGTTCGATATCCCGGCATGGGATTTCACATATTTCAATCCCGCGACAAAGGAGTATGTTACTATTCCTGTCGGCGGATATGAAATGAAAGTGGCACAGGGTGCGTCAACCTCTGCAATAACAGAGCAGACATCCATTAAAAAAGAGATGACCGACATATTGCATATCAAATCGTCGGCGTCCGCCGCTCAGCGTAAAGTGCCGTCGCGTATTTTCCACTCGGCAATATATTGGCTGCTATATTTAGGTGCTGCTCTCGCCCTTCTGGCCGTGATACTTATTTACCGCCGGAATCTGAAACTTCGTGCAGATGTGCGAGGCCGTAAACTTGCCCGGGCCAACCGTGTTGCGGCAAAACGCCTCAGGGCGGCGCGCCGCCTCATGTCGGCACACCAATCCGAGCAGTTCTATGCCGAGTTGAGCCGTGCGCTGTGGGGGTATATTTCCGACAAACTTGGCATCCCGGCATCACAACTCTTGCGCGACAATATAGCAGAGCGTCTTGGAGCCTATGGCGTGAATCCGGAAGCAATATCGGAAATTATCACAATACTCGACGATTGTGAGATGGCTCGTTTTACACCGGGCAGTTCTTCCGACGAGGCATTATCCGGCCTCTACGACAAGGCTGTGACTGCGATTAAGAGCGTGGAAGACTCGAAAAAATAATTACAACAGAGTTCCAGTAAAAGATGAAACATTTATTTTTCACGATATTATTTGTTGTCGGTGCCGCAAGCATGATATTTGCCGCACCATTGGCCGTGCAGGCTGATTCGGCTTATAACAAAGAGGACTATTCCACGGCCGTCCGCCTTTATCATCAGGCCATTGAGGCCGATGGAGTATCTCCCGAGGTATGCTACAATCTGGCCAATGCATATTATCGCATCGGACGCCCGGGGCGGGCCGTCATATATTATGAACGGGCACTCGCCCTCGATCCTTCAATGCACGATGCGCGCACAAATCTTGAATTTGTGAACACACGCATACTCGACCGCCCCGAGGACGACAGTTCGTTCCTTGGTAATCTCCATCGCTCGATTTCGTCGTGGATGAGCGCCGATGCATGGGCCTGGACAGCATTCGTGCTGTTTATCGTGATTCTTGGCTGTGTTGCCGTATATATATTCAGCGGCAATATAGTAATGCGGAAGGCAGGATTTTTCGGTGGATTTGTCCTTTTATTTGTTTTTGCATATGTATTGGTGATAGCAAGCGGCACATCCGCGGCATATTTCGACCATTCCCGTGCAGTGGTGGTGGTGCCCACAGCCAATATGTCGACTACGCCCGGAGCCTCCACATCGAAGAGTGCAAAAATAATACCGGTGCATGAAGGAACACGCGTTGAAATAATGGATTCAATGACTATACCGGGCGATGCAACACCCATGTGGTACGACGTGAAGATTAACAACTCGACCAGGGCTTGGGTGAAATCAGGCGATATAGAGCGTATCTAAAAATAATATTCTGATTATTAATGTGTTAGAATTTGAATTAAACGTTTCATGTTTTAAAACATATTTTTTTATTTGCAAATACCGAAAACATATAATAATTTTATAACCAAAACAAATCAACCATGATATCAAGGCCGCTGAAATATGGCGGCAATTAAAAATAATAATCAAATTCTTAACATAATACCCATACGATTATGACAAAGACAATCACGTTCAACGACCTCCGTCGTCTCAAAGACAGCCTTCCCGATGGCTCTATGCACAAAATCGCCGACAAACTCAACATCACTGTGCAAACCGTCCGTAACTACTTCGGTGGTTCAAACTACGACTTCGGCCGAAATGTGGGTGTCCACATCGAACCGGGTCCCGACGGCGGCATCGTAGTGCTCGACGATTCCACAATCTACGACATGGCCGTTGAAATCCTTCAGGAAACACAGGAAGAAGCATAATCCGCAAAAGGATTGCTGATAAAAAGAAAAAGGCACGTTCATCTTGAACGCGCCTTTTTTCAATTTATTGGCCGAGCGGTCGGCTATGCCAACATAAGGCAGGCTCCGCTCTTTACCTGCATTTTGCGACAATAGATTTCCGTGGGTTTAGTCAGGATTTCGCGGTACAAGCCGAATTTACAGTGCATTATTAATTGAAAAGTTGGACCGCAAGGCGGTCGAATACGGTAGGCACGGGCCAAAGCCCGTGTTTCTAACGTATTACGTAGGTTCGACTGCGGCCGCAGTCGAATAATAACTCTCATAATAACATGGGCTTGCGCCCATGCCTACCATATTAAGCGGCTCTGCCGCTTCTGCCGTAAAGACATGGCTGTATAGCTTGTGCCATAAAAGCCTTATTTGATACACTTTCATTAAGAGTCAGCCATATAATATCAGCCATATAATAAATGTGTTTTCGGAGTTAATCGATTGCATTCGAATCAAAGTTCGCCATTGTCCTCATTGCAAGAGTTATGGCCTCTCCTGTCAATAGTATTTCGGCAAGCCGGTAATGCCTTTTGTCTTTATTCTTTACAGTATGACCTGCCAAAGACGCTGTATTGAGCAATTTTTCCCGTAAGTCCCAATCGCCTAAATAGGTTGCCGCACCCAGAGCAAATGCTGTCCCCGAAGGACTCAAACCATAAAGCACGGGGCC
This sequence comes from uncultured Muribaculaceae bacterium, assembly GCA_947644475.1. GTDB lineage: Bacteria > Bacteroidota > Bacteroidia > Bacteroidales > Muribaculaceae > CAG-873. The sequence goes on along the minus strand of CANRZQ010000175.1, from coordinate 2,148 downwards.
GGCGTCGATGTCGAAAGTCAGTTTAGGCGCATCTTTGAGAAATTCTTTAAGAGCGGCTTTTTTGCCAAATCTTACGGTCAATGTTATTTTCATGCGTTCATACTGCTGTTTGGCAAAGTCAGCATCAATCAGAGCCAAGCCGCTTGTGTTTAGACCTGAATATGCTCCGCTGGTACGCCCTTTTGGCTGTCTGTTAAAGCAACAGGCAAAAAGCAGTCCGGTTTCCTTATCGATATATTCTTCCTTGCAATAATAAAGCCACTTGTCTATTGTGGATTGATATTCATTATGATGTAGTCTTCCAAAGTCTTTGAGGGCTATGACCGCAAACATCATGTCAGGGAAAAACACAACGCCATTGGGAAATGAAGGCAGGTTGCAATCAGGCGACAGCATCATGCGGCGATTCAGTGTGTCACAAATCTTTTTATGAAGACTGTCAAAACGGCTGTCACCTTCGGCAAGTTTGTAATTTCCTATCATCCAAGCAAGGATGCTGAGATAGGTCATATGGCTTTGATTGCCATCAAGTGTATTCATGGCGTCTTCACCCCAACATGCAGTATCATAAAATCGGATGGTTGGAGTGTTGACGAGATTGATGAGCTGCGGAATCTTATCAATATATGTTGCCTTCATGTCGGGGTATAGTCTGATGATATTGCACAATGCAACGGCCGTCATGGAACATGCATAAATAGCCCATTCCCCTTGGAAATGCCGGCCAATGGCTTCCGGCATGGCTTTTATGAGCTTTTCAGGATCATCCACTATTACATTTTCACACAGCCAATTGGCACGGCCAATTATATCGCGCTTTTCTTTTTGAGATTTGAAGGGATTCTCAACCCTTTTGTCGCTATCTTCCCATGGCTTTATATCGGCAAAACTCAATCCCGCCAAGGCTCGTAAGGCCGATGGTATATATTTCCAATGTTTTATCGCAATTGAAAGAGCCTGTTTCAAGTCAGATTTTTCGGTCTCTTTCAGTTGCTGAATGATGGTTGCTATATTCATGTTTGCTATTTATTTATTATGTACCCGGTCCAGGCGAAGAATGAGCGGCGGCGGTATGTCAAGTCGTAGCCGTGGGTGTAGGCCTCGCGCACGAATGAGATGTTCAGATATGCGTCTTGACGGTTGCGATATTGAAGCAAACGAAACAGCCATTCGATGAGATATAGGATGTAGAACGGGATGAAGAACAATTCTCGTTGCTGGGCCGTATAGATGCGCTCGTGGTTGACGACATATTTGTCGATTCACGATGGGTCGCGGGCCCATATAGACCCGAATAAGTTAACGCATATCCCTTTGGGAATCAGTTTGGATTTGATTATCATACACAGTGAAAAACTTTCATCCCGCTGTCAAAACCGACGGCGGGATGAAAGCATTTTAAATTTCATCATCCGAGGTGAAATAAGATTTTAGTGATGCGCTTTTCAGGCGGGAGAACAGATTGGTTCTGCTTGCCTTGATTTGTTCCGGAGTGGCATTTTCGTCGGCGAGGGTGGAATCTTCGGCCATGGCTTCGCAGAAACCGGTGTTGATACGTGAGTTCCAGCATCGACGCGAGTGGCGTTCTTGTTCGAACATGGCTCCGGTGCCTTCCTCTGTTTGGTCGAATTGCAGCGAATGGTCGATGTGCAAGGCGGCCGATGTGGCGCGAGCATCGATGTTCGCGCCAATGAAACTGAAATTCCAACCCATTTCTTTCAGTTCGTCGATCATGCGCACTACGCGTTCGGGCGTGTATAATCGGGATGCGTTCTCCATGCCGTCGGTGATGATTGTGACACACCCCACGGCAAAAGTGTCGTTGTCGACTTTGGCGCGCAGGTCGCTGAGCGTGGAGCCGATTGCGTCGAAAAGGGGAGTGCCGCCCCAAGGTTGATAGTCGTCGTCGGTGATATGGCTCACATCGTTGGCCGGAGCGTTCTTGATTATGTAATGCGAAGGATTGGATTGGTTGGACTGGAACGCGTAGATGGAAATCTTATGTTCCTGTGTTTCGGCGTTTTCCTGCTGGGAAGATTTAATGGTGTTGATTGTCTCGTTGCATCCGGAGACGGTCTGTCGTTTGATTCCGGACATAGAGCCTGACTCATCGAGGATGATGAGATTGTAAACGGTCTGTTTCATAAA
>CANRZQ010000174.1 GCA_947644475.1 uncultured Muribaculaceae bacterium | reverse complement strand
CCACTAAGGTGCGCGCCAAGGAAAAACTTGCTTCATTCACCGTTAAAATAGGCTACCCGGACAAATGGCGCGACTATTCGGCTCTTACCATCGATGCCGACAAGCCTTACTGGCAGAACATTCAGTCGGCCATCATTTTCGCCAATAACGAGAATCTTGCCGACTTCGGCAAGCCTGTCGACCGTTCACGCTGGTACATGTCTCCCCAGACCGTAAACGCATATTACAGCCCCACATCCAACGAGATAGTATTCCCGGCTGCCATCCTTCAGCCCCCGTTCTTCGATCCCGAGGCCGACGATGCAGTCAACTATGGCGCTATCGGCGTGGTTATCGGCCATGAAATGACACACGGATTCGACGACCAGGGCCGTCAGTTCGATAAAGACGGTAATTTCTCCAACTGGTGGACCGACGAAGACGCAAAAGCCTTCACCGCTCTTGCCGACGCCCTTGCCGCCCAGTTCGACGAAATCATCGTGCTTGGCGACACCCATGCCAACGGCAAGTTCACCCTTGGTGAAAACATCGCCGACCAGGGTGGCCTGCGTGTGGCACACACCGCATATCACAATTCGCTCAACGGCTCAGAAGGCGAGACCATCGACGGCTTCACCCCCGACCAGCGTTTCTATCTCGCTTATGCCACTGTTTGGGCAAGTTCTATCCGCGATGAGGAAATTCTTCGCCGCACAAAGAACGATCCCCACTCACTTGGCCGCTGGCGCGTCAACGCCTCGCTGCGCAATATCCAGCCATTCTTCGATGCCTTCAATATCACCGAAGGCGACCCGATGTTCCGTCCCGACTCAACCCGCGTGGTAATCTGGTAATCACTCCCGGCCAAATACTGAAAAAACTGCTTCCTTGCAAAAGGAAGCAGTTTTTTTATCTGAATAGTTTGATAGGTTATTCTTCAACGCTGAAATTCCAGGAAGTGAAAGGCTTGCCGAAAGAAATCCGTTCACCCTCAACAGTCATATCAGCATTCTTCTTTTTGCATTTTTCAATAAATCCATTGTTGAATTTTACTTGCATATGGCCGATTTTTTTACCTTTATAATAAAATGCAATAAATGAAGTCCGGTCCTTTGCAATGGTTATTGATTCAAAATCCACATCTCCTAAGTGAAAAGGTGTGCAATTTACGCAGAACTTGTCCTGCGTATATTTTACTACCCAGAATTCTATCGGTGAATCTTCATGATATAGTTGACTTAGCAATCTTTTTTTATCTTTTATGTATGGCCAATTTTTAATCACAGCGTCGCGTATCAAATCAATATATTCATTTGTGGTTGCGCTTGGCTTGCGTTTCCGGAACCAGTTATTGACCGAGCCATAATTGTCGGTCATTTCCTGGACATATTTCAATGTATACTCTTTTAATCTTAATTCCAAATCTGAAATCTGAGCATCGGTTATGAAACTGCGGCCTGTGATATTGAGTGTGCACGTGTTGGCGTATTTTACAGACAGGCCAATCTTCGACTCTACGCCTTCAGTATTGCCGACTGTCATGACAATATCTGCCGGCCCGATGGCGTCGTTCTGAGTTTCCAAAGAACAGTCGATTAATGACAGATTCCGTTCGGATAAGTGCGACAGGATGGCATTGGAATCTGTCTGTCGTATTATTTTGTGGATTTTTTCAGAATCCTCTCTTTGATTTATGGCTCTGCCAACAATTTCTTGTTCTTTTTCAGATGGAAGAAGGCAATAAAACAGGGCAACCTCGTATTCAAATCCCGGGTTGTTGTTATGGATAATTTCATGAAGATTGAGTTCTGTTATCATACCGGATTAACAAGTTTTGGCTGAATTTGTGCCCTGAATAAATAAAAGATTGCAATATTTTAATAATCAAAAGAATCAAAAAGGGTAGGGCCGTTGTCACTTATTGACTTGGTTTTTTTTGATGAGGACGGATTCTTCTCAGGACATTGAGATTCTTTTGAGTATCGATGCCGTATCTCCGGGTCGCCAAACATATATCTTGCAAACAAATCAACGAGTTTTATGTTTATGCTGTTTCCGAATTGTTTGTAAGCCTGGCTATCCTTCTTGTCACATATAAAGGAATCCGGAAAACTTTGAAGCCGGGCACATTCTCTTGGTGTGAGAAACCGTTTTCGTTTTCCCACGATTGATGTTTGGGTTATTGCTACTAACGCCGGGAAATAAGTGCCCGGCTTCACTCTCAGCCCCGATGGCCTTATCTGCATGATATGTTCCCAAATATCCGGATTCTTAATGTTGCCGACCTGCCATTCCAGTTTGGCTTTTGCTCCGAAGAAAAGCGGGCACTTGGATGCCTCTTTAAGCCAGTTGTCAATGAACTTGATGTTCTGCATCCATAATTCATTGTTCTTGGAGATGAAGTTCTGTTGCCATTTGGGTAAATTGTCCCAATTGGCAACCATAGGATTATTTTCCAGTGCACATAGGCTGTCTGCCCATATCGGGAACCCGGGCAATTTGGCACAATTTATCCCCCGGATAAAAGTGTTCCAATTATTTATCCATGTTATCTGGTCATCGCTAAGCTTATATTTGGCAAGGTTCTCAATCTCATCTTCATCAAGGAGGATGTCATCAACGCTGCATGGAGATATATTGGATTCATTGAATACGAACGGAGGCACAGTGCCTATGTCTTTTCGCACACACATGATGAATACACGTTCACGATGTTGTGGTATACCAATGTAATGCGGGCTGAAAATGACAGGTTCGTCAAGTACATTATATCCGGATTCAACAATAGAGTCATGTATCACGCGCCAGGTATTGCCTCCGTCATGGCTGGCCAGATTCCTGACATTTTCCAGAAGAGCGTATTTGGGTTGGTGATAATTTAATATACGGAGGATGTCAAAAAACAAAGTGCCTTTGGCCTCATCGGCAAATCCCATGCGCTTGCCTGCCTTGGAAAAGGCCTGGCATGGGAAGCCTGCACATAATACATCGTGTTCAGGAATATCCTCTTCATGTATTTTCGTTATATCTCCGGCCGGCATGATGCCATAGTTATGCTCATATGTCTTTCGGCAGGAGGCATCTATGTCGCATGCAAACACGCAAATTCCGCCAAGGTTGGCCATTGCCTGATGAAATCCGCCAATACCGCAGAAAAGGTCTATAAATCTGAATCCGTTTTCAATATTCATATAAAAGAATTGAAATGCAAATTTAAGTAAATTATTTCGATTATTTTCATTACCTTTGTCACAAATATTTAATCCTTACTTCTATTTTATACCTGAATCGAATGAAAACATTGATTTGGAAACCTGTCGCTGTTGTTGCCGTGGGGCTTATGACGTGTCTAAATGTATCCGGACAGCAGCCTGTGGCTGTGGGCAGTGGCAGTTATGCCGAGTTTACACCGCTGTCAAAAGGCCGGACCGACGAGCATGGCGGCGACCAGTCGGTGCTGATGCAGTCGAAAAAACTTTGGGTTACCGAACGCGACGGCCGGCCGATACCCACCAACGACTGGTGGACCGGGCTTATCAATGCTCCGTTTGCCGATGCCTTGTGGGCATATCCCGCAATGGTGCACCCATATGATGGTGGCGTTGTTGTCAACTATCCGACTTATTGGAACGATAATGGCACGGAAGTGAAATGGCATTCGTCGCTTACAGTTTCTCCGGTCGGATTCAAGGCTGAAAGCGCCATTGCCCACGACTGGCACGACTGGGATGTGGAGATGTTGCAGGCCGACGCGTCGGGCGACAAGACAATGCTCACCACGCTTGTGCACGGGCAGCCGTTTACATGGATGGAGTTTTCGGGCATCGACCGCGTGAAAATTTCTATGAGTGACGAATCCCGGATATTCTGGGCGACTCCGGGATGTATCGGCTTGATAATTGGCTCGGATGTTTATGGAATATATTACCCTGTCGATACTGAAATTTCAACCACGACACGTGCGGTGAATATTTCGTCAGAAAAAAATATCGATTACGTAGTTGTTGCGCTTATTCCTTCCGAGGAGGTTTTTGGAAGTTATAAAGAGGTGGCTCTTAATATCCCGCGAGGCACAACCCTCGGCTGGACATATGATGAACGCCACGGAAGCATGGCCTCGACATGGACTGTCGACACCGAAAATCTCGCCACGGGGCGCCGTGGAGGCGATGTCATCCAAGGCTTCTTGCCACATGCCTACAAAAGCGCAACTTCTGCGCCGGCCTTCACCGGCGATTCATATCTTACTCCACGTGGAAAAATGAAGATGTCACGCGGCTCTGAATTTGTATTTGCTCACGCATTTGCCGGGATGCTGCCTTGGTATGCCATGCCGTCGGCCAACGACGATGACGAGCATCCGTTCCGCCATGAGGTGCTCGTCGACCTTATGCAGAGATATGCTGCAAACGGCACATTTGGCGACGATACATACTGGGGCGGCAAGGGCCTTACCCAAATGGCCCTGAATATGACATTCGCGCTTGAAGCAGGCGATACTGCACTGTTTGAAATGTCGCGCGACAAACTTAAAGCCAAACTAATCGATTGGCTTACATACACCCCCGGAGAGGAAAATGTCTACTTTGCTTTCTATCCTCGTTGGGGAGGCCTCGTCGGCCAGGGAACAAGTTATGATTCCGACACGTTCAATGACCATCATTTCCATTATGGCTACTTTACTCTTGCCGGTGCGTTGCTATGCATGGTCGACAACGATTTTAAAGCGCGTTACGGCGATATGTTGCGCCTTATAGCGAAAGATTATGCAAACTGGGACCGCACCGACACTCGTTTCCCGTTTTTCCGCACCCTCGACCCTTGGGTAGGGCACAGTTATGCCGGCGGTCTTGGCGACCAGGGCAATTCCAACGGCAACGGCCAGGAATCGTCGTCGGAGGCGATGCAGGGCTGGGGTGGTGTCTATCTCCTTGGCGTGGCGCTCGGCGACAAGGAAATGCGCGATGCCGGAATCTTCGGATGGAGCACCGAGGCAAGAGCCACACGCGAGTATTGGTTCGATGTCGATGCCCGTTTCGACCGTTACGGCCAGGGCGGCAATTACGACCACAATCTCTTTACATCGCCTTACAACACCAATATCACATGCAAGGGTATAGGATGGTGGACATGGTTCTCGGGCGACCCGCTTCACGCCCACGGTATCCAATGGATGCCAATTTCCACGGCTCTGGACTATATGTCGTGGGACCGCGAATTTGTCGACTGGGCATATAACGACATGATGAACACCCCGGGCTGGGGACATAAATGGTTTGAAAACGGAACCAACCCGCAGGGCGACCCTCTCGGCATGCTTGCCAACGACGACTGGGGCAATGTCACGCTCGCATATATGCAGCGCGCTCGCCCTCGTGAGGCCGCCGCTATCTTCGACGAGGCCTATGCTCGCAAACTTGGTATTGCAACGGCTATATCAACCGGACATATTTCATACTATACCATTCATAATCACCTTACCTATGGCGAGATTGACCTTACTGTAAATGCCGACATCCCATCTGCCAATGCTTTTGTAACAGACGACGGCAGGCAGAGTTGGATAGTGTTTAATCCCGATGATGCCGAGCGTACAGTCAATTTTTACCGCGACGGGGCTATTGTAAAAACTGTAAAGGCTCCGGCCGGAAAGATGATTGCCGTTACAGAAGATGCTGCCCTTTCCGAAATTGTTGTAAAATCCGAGGCCGGCACACGTTTTCCTTCGGAATCGGCTTTTTCGGCCGCTTTGCTCGACCAATACGGAGCCTCGGCAGAAGGTGAGCCACAGTGGAGCGTCGAAGGCCCGGCCTCGATTTCTCCTGATGGCATTATGACATGGAATTCAGGCACACCCGATGGTGAGAAGGTTGTCGTCACGGCCCGCTGTGGCGATGTCGCGGGAACGCTGACTGTGCAAAAGGGTGCAGTCCCTGTCCTCGATTCAGCATCAATCCTGCCGGCTGTCGCACTCATCGAAAAAGGCTCTCCGGTAGATTTCTGCGTTGAGGCATTTGACCAATATGGAGAAACATATGTTTCGCCTGTGGTTTGGACCATCAATGGCGGTGTTGTCGACACGCCTCGCCTCGAAGCCGACATACCGGGACGATATGAGATTTGCGCCATGGTCGACGGCACTGCGATAAGCCATGTCGTAGTTG
>CANRZQ010000173.1 GCA_947644475.1 uncultured Muribaculaceae bacterium | reverse complement strand
CCCATGGCCGCGGCGAGGCCCACACCGACATCGACCCCCATGTGTGGACATCGCTGCGCAACGGCAAGATAATAGCCGCCAATTTCGTCGAGGCCCTTTCGGCCCTGCGCCCAGACTCCGCCGGGCTCTATCGCGCCCGCTATCAACGCCTTGCCGCGCGTCTCGACAGCCTCGACGGCGAAGCATCCCGCCGCCTCGGCGGCTCCGGGGCCCACGCTTTCGCCATATGGCATCCCTCGCTGAGTTATTTCGCGCGCGACTACGGCCTGCAACAGATTTCCGTGGGCCAGGAAAGCAAGGAAATATCGACAGGACGCCTGCGCGACATCGTCGACGAGGCCCGCGAGGATTCCGTAAAGATACTTTTCTTTCAAAAAGAATACGACTCGCGCCTTGCCTCCACTCTCAACGAGTCGATGGGCACAAGGCTCGTTACAATCAACCCTCTCGACTACGACTGGGACGGCCAGATAATGCGTATTGTGGATGAACTCACCAAAAACTGACATAATCACCCTCAGTGGCGTAGGCCTCCGGCGCGAGGGGCGCACGATTCTCGAAAATGTCGACCTTTCTGTGGCAAAGGGCGACTTTGTGGCCATAACCGGCCCTAACGGAGGGGGAAAAACCACCCTCCTGCGCATAATGCTGGGCCTTGTCAAGCCCACCTCGGGAACCGTCGCTGTCGGCCCGGACGTCACCATAGGCTATCTGCCGCAGAAAAACATGATCGACTCGCATTTTCCCGTGTCGGTCACCGAGGTTGTGGCCTCCGGACTGCTCGCCGACCGCTCCCTCACGGCCCGCGAGCGGGCACGGCGTGTCGACGAGGTCCTCGACACCGTAGAACTCCGCTCTCACGCCGGAAGCCCCATCGGCACCCTCTCCGGCGGGCAACTCCAGCGCGCGCTCCTTGGCCGTGCCATAATAAGCCGTCCCAACCTTCTGGTGTTCGACGAGCCGCTGAGTTACATCGACAAGCATTTCGAGTCGCACCTCTACGGCATAATACGTACCCTTGCCGAACGCGCCACCATCCTGCTCGTGAGCCACGAGATGACAGCCATCGCCTCGATGGCCACGCGGCATCTTATTGTGGACCGCACCATCCACGAATGCACGTCGCTCCACCATTTCGGCAAATCCTGCGACGACGAGTGATATAACCGGGCAAGAATCATAGGCCTCCTATGCTTCCTAAGAATCCTAAGCCTCCTATAACCCACCCAACTGCAAATTGCAAATCGATAATTTAACATATTCGATTTGCAAATATCATTTATTAATATTACTTTTGTCAAAATTAACAATGACAATATCAATATTATGATTAACGAACTTACTCCTCCCTCCCCTGCGGCATCGACTATCGACCGCATCAAATACCTTATAAAACTGATGAGAAAAACACAGGCCCAGTTCGGCCAGCTCATCAACGTCGATGCCTCCAACATGTCGAAATTCCTTTCCGGACGAATTCCCATAACCGACGGGTTTATCAACCGTATAGTCGTGAACCTGAATGTGTCGAAAAAATGGCTCCTCACAGGTGAGGACGTGCCGTTCCCCAAAGGCGCCGAGCCCGGCGTTGTCGACAGCGGAGCACGCGTAAGTTGGGGCAAAGGCGCGCCCGTCTACGACATTGACGTGACAGCAGGCTACGGCGAACTGTCACGCGCATTTACCGACGACCGCATCATCGGCACGCTCGACCTTCCCCAGCTCGACCCCTCCACTCCCGTGGTGCGCGTCTCCGGCGAGTCGATGCTCCCCAGAATTTGCAACGGGGCATATGTGTCGGTGCGTCCCATATCGCTCGACTCCCCCATTTTCTGGGGCAGCATCTATGTGGTGATTCTCGACGACTACCGCATGTGCAAGGTGCTGAAAAAGCATCCCGACCCCGACAAGGTTATCCTCCACAGTTTCAATCCCGACTTCGACGACATGGAACTGAACCGCTCGGCAATCCGCCAGCTTTTTGCCGTCGACTTGATTATCAATTACGAAATACTGGGCTGACGTGGACCTGCGGATATATCCCCCCGAAGAAATAATCGACACCGAGGTGTCGCTTCCCCTTAGCAAGAGCATCGCAAACCGCCTGATGGCAATCGACGCCATCGCCTCCGGCGGTGAGGCGGATTTTGCGCCGCTATCGGCTATTTCCGACGATACCCGCGCCATGGCCGCCGCCTTGCGCGTGCGCTCCGGGCTGGTCGACGTTGGCGCGGCCGGCACGGCCATGCGCTTCCTCACGGCCTATTTCGCGGCCCTGCCCGGCGCCGATGTCACCATCGACGGCACCGAGCGCATGCGCCGCCGCCCCATCGCCCCGCTTGTCGACGCCCTCCGCACACTCGGCGCCGAGATTGAGTATAAAGGCGAGGAAGGCTTTCCGCCTCTGGCCATAAAGGGCGCGGCCCTGCGTGGCGGCGCGCTTGAAATGGATGCCACGGTGAGTTCACAGTTCCTCTCGGCAATCCTCATGGTGGCTCCCGGATTCGACACTCCCCTGTCCCTTCGCTTCCGCGGCGTCCCGGCCTCGGAATCATATCTGAAAATGACCGTGGCGTTGATGCGCTCGCGTGGCATCGATGTGGACATGACGCCGCAAGGCATCACCGTAGGCCTCGGAAAATATACGCCGGCTCCGGATGCCCACGACATCGAGCCCGACTGGTCGGCGGCATCGTTCTGGTATGAGATAGCCGCCATATCGGCCGGATGGGTGCGCCTGCCGGGCCTTCGCTCGCCCTCTATTCAGGGCGACAGCGTGTGCGCCTCGCTGTTCGTCCGCCTTGGAGTCGTCACCGAATTTGAAGACGGCGGAGCGCAACTGTCGGCATCGCCCGAGACATGGAGCCGCGTCGAGGCCGATATGTCCGACTGCCCCGACCTCGTGCTCCCGCTTGCCGTGACGTGCTGCCTGCTTTCAGTGCCCTTCCGCTTCACCGGCGTGGAGTCGCTGCATATCAAGGAATGCGACCGCGTGGAGGCCCTTATGGCCGAACTGCGACGCCTCACCTATGTGCTCTACACCGAAGGCTCCGGCATTATCGGCTGGGAAGGCCGCCGCGCTCCTGTGGGCGAGGCTGCGGAAATAGCCACGTATGCCGACCACCGCATGGCCATGGCCTTTGCCCCGGCCGCACTGTTCTATCCCGGCATCGTGATACGCGACGCCGAGGTGGTGTCGAAGTCTTATCCCCGATTCTGGGACGACCTGCGGGCTGCCGGATTTATGGTGCTCGACGCCGCCGATCCGATTCCTGTATTAGAAGAAGATAATCAACAATGATTGTAGCATTGATAATATTGTCGGCTCTTGTTGCCGTGGGCGCCCTGCTGTGGGCGCTCGACCGCCGCACTCCCCCGCCCCCCGCGAAAGAGCCGGAGCCCGAGCCGGAGCAAGCCCGGGATTCTGCCGAAGAAGAAGAGCCGGAAGTGTGCTGCGGAATGCACATAACCTGCGAGAAAGACTCGCTCCTTGCCTCTGTGAGCCCCGATGTGGTGTATTTCGACGACGAGGAACTCGACCGCTTCCGCGGCCGCCGTGCCGACGACTATTCCGAGGCCGAGATTGAGGAATTCCGCGACGTCCTGCTCACGCTCATCCCTACCGACATTGCTCCGTGGGGGCGCTCGCTGCAATTGAGAGGCATCACCCTCCCCGCCCCTGTCAAAGAAGAACTCTTGTTTATCGTTGCTGAAGCCAGAAATGCTGCAATATAGTTTCTTTGTAAATGCCATGATAGGCGTGGCCGTGATTTCGGTCGCGGCCGCAGTTATCGGCACATATATCATCACCCGCAGGCTTGTGGCCATATCGGGCGGCATCACCCATGCCTGCTTCGGAGGGCTCGGCCTCGGCTATTTTCTTGGAATCAACCCGGTGGTCACGGCCGCCGTGTTTGCCGTGGCCTCGGCCTTGGGTGTGGAGTGGCTGTCGTCGCGTGTGCGCGTGCGCGAGGATTCGGCCATAGCCGTAATCTGGGCATTGGGCATGGCCGTGGGCGTGCTCTTTGTGTTCCTCACGCCCGGCTATGTGCCCGAATTGAATTCATTCCTGTTTGGCAACATACTCACCATCACACGCGCCGACATAGCCGTGTTTGCCGTGTTCACGGCCCTGCTCATAGCCTTCTTCGCCATATGGCACCGGCAGATAATAGCCGTGGCCTTCGACCGCGATTTCGCACGTGTGGCCGGGCTGCCCGTCACGCTCATATCCACGGTGATCACCGTGTTCATAGCCGTGGGCATAGTCCTTACAATCCGCCTTGTGGGCGTGATGCTGCTCATGTCAATGCTCTCGCTGCCAATGATGACGGCCGAGACCCGTTTCCGCCGTTTCCGTCCGATGATGCTGGCGTCGGTGGCCATTTCCCTTGCCGCCTCGCTCGGCGGCCTGTGGCTGTCGGTGTATGTCGACGTGCCATGCTCGGCCCTGATAGTGCTCATAATGTCGGGAATCTACCTCGCTGCCCTGCCCTTCCGCCGCCGCTGACACATTTTTTTAAGGAAATTGTAATTTTTCGTACTTTTGTGCGACTAACAATGTGGGAACACAAGCCTCCGGCTTGTGACAACCGCCACAAGCCGGAGGCTTGTGTTCCCGGCATTCACCTTATCACTTATAACTCATCCCTTATACCTATTTTGATGAATATTCTTGAAGCCCGAAACATAGTGAAGGACTACACCGGCCACCGCGCCCTCGACGATGTGTCGATCGAGGTGCCCCGTGGCAAGGTCTACGGCCTGCTGGGCCCCAACGGCGCCGGCAAGACCACGCTTATCCGCATTATCAACCATATTACGGCTCCCGACACAGGGTCGGTGATATTCGACGGCCATCCGCTCGTGCAGGACGACGTGCGCTCAATCGGCTATCTGCCCGAGGAGCGTGGCCTGTACAAGAAAATGAAGGTCGGAGAGCAGGCCCTGTTTTTCGCCCGCCTGAAAGGTCTCGACCGTGCCGCGGCCGAGAAATCGCTCAAAGAATGGTTCGAGCGTCTCGACATCATGAGCTGGTGGGGAAAGAAGGTGGAAGAACTCTCCAAGGGCATGGCCCAGAAGGTGCAGTTCATCATCACCGTGCTTCACCGGCCCAAACTCCTGATTTTCGACGAGCCCTTTTCCGGATTCGACCCCATCAACGTGCAGGTGCTCACCCGTGAGATTCTCCGCCTCAAAGACGAGGGGGCCACAGTAATCTTCTCGACCCACAACATGGCGTCGGTAGAAGAACTCTGCGACCGCATCACCCTTATCAACCGCTCGCACAATATCCTCACCGGCGATGTCGACGAACTCCGCCGTCAGTTCGGCAAAAACAAGTTCACCCTCGAATTCGACGGCAATCCCGATGAACTGCGCGCCGCCCTGGCCGCGTCGTGCTCGGCTGTCGACGTCATCGAGGATGCGCGCCGCAAGTACCTCGGCGCCGAGATCACCCTTGCTGGCGACGACGCGCGCCGCGCCGCTATTGCCGCCGCCAATGCCGCCGTCGACCTCATAGAATTCAAGCCCAAGATGATGTCGATGTCCGACATATTCATCAAAGCCGTAGAGCAATCAAATTATCCAACCCCTCCGGAATTCCCCACCCATGAATAATCTGTATCTTATCATAAGCCGCGAATACCTCGAAAGGGTAAAGCGCAAGAGTTTCATCATATCCACCATCCTCATGCCGCTGGTGATGCTGGCCCTTATGCTGGCGCCGACGCTTATTATGGTGCTCTCGGGCCCGGAAAGCAAGACCATAGGCGTGATCGACCGCTCGGGCGTGATTGCCGACGGCTTGCGCGACATCGACGAACTGCATTTCTCGCGCCTCCCCGCCGTTATGCCGCTCGATTCAGCCAAGACAATCGAGGCCTTCGACGGCATCCTCGAGATTGGCGAAGACGTGGTGGACTACCCTTCCCACATAAGCCTCTACACAAAAGGCGCGCCATCGATGCAGACCGAGACCGTGATTACCTCACAACTTGAAGAGGCGCTTGAAAATCAGCGTCTCGCCCGCTACGACATACCCAACCTCGCCCGTATCCTCGAAGACGTGAAAGTGGACGTGCACATGTCCACCTTCCGTATCGACACCGAGGAAACCGAGGCCACCTCGTCGATAGTGTCCTATCT
>CANRZQ010000172.1 GCA_947644475.1 uncultured Muribaculaceae bacterium | reverse complement strand
TCTTCGAACTGCTGGTGGATGTTGAGGTATCCGACGAGGGCGTTGTCGATGAACCGTGTGTTGGGGTTGAGGTCTTCGCGCGTGGGGAGGTGCTTTGCTTTTGCGTTTTCGAGACGCTGCTCCTGAAGGGCGGTGATGTCGCGTATGAGTTGCAACAGGGTGAGGTACAGGGCGTAAGCCTTGTCGAGCGATGTGGCTATTGTGTTTTTTGCCAATATTATTTGCTCGGGGTCGATTCTTGATTGGGAATCGTGGGTGATGAGGTAGCTGTAGAGGACCTGCACCACTTTCAGTCGTATCAATATGCGATTTACCATTTGAAGGTTTGTCTTTGGATTTGCGGATGCAAATTTACGAAAAACGTATGGATTTGGCAAAAAAAGTTTTGCGGGGCTTAATTTTCGGGTTCGGAGAATGCGTTCCAGCCTTGTGCCTGCATGGGTATCTCGGTGCCGTCGCGTGTGACCATGGCTGCGCCGAGGTCGGGTTTTGTGATGTATCCGATTATGCGCACGCCGGGTATGGCGGCCACGCGGTCGTGGTCGGTGAGGGGCACGGTGAAGAGCAGTTCGTAGTCCTCGCCTCCGTTGAGGGCGGCTGTTACGAGGTTCATGTTGAGTTCTTCGGCCATGATTGCTGTCTGGTAGTCGATGGGGATGCGTTCTTCGTAGATGCGGCATCCGCATTGCGATGCCTTGCAGATGTGGAGGAGTTCGGACGAGAGTCCGTCGGAGATGTCCATCATGGCTGTTGGCACTACTGATGCTTTTGCGAGTGCTTCTACGATGTCGCGGCGTGCCTGGGGGTGGAGCTGGCGCTCGATGAGGTATTCTTTTCCGGCGAAGTCGGGCGCGAAGTCGGGCCGGCCGGCCGATGCGGCTTTCTCGCGCTCGAGCAGCTGCAGGCCCATGTAGGCCGCGCCGAGGTCGCCCGACACGCATATGAGGTCGGTGTCTTTTGCTCCGGAGCGTGTGACGGCGCGGTCGCGGGCCACGTCGCCTATGCAGGTGATGCTTATGACGAGGCCCTGGCGCGATGCTGATGTGTCGCCTCCCACGATGTCGACGCCGTAGATTTCGCATGCGGCGCGGATTCCGTCGTAGAGCTGGTCGATGTGCTCTACGGTGAAGCGTTTTGATATGCCGAGCGACACGGTGATCTGGCGCGGGGTGCCGTTCATGGCGTAGATATCGGAGAAGTTGACTATGGCTGCCTTGTATCCCAGCAGGCGGGGCTGCATGTATGTGAAGTCGAAATGGACGCCTTCGAGCAGGAGGTCGGTGGTGACGAGGATGTCGGTGTCGGGATATCGGAGCACGGCGGCGTCGTCGCCGACGGCGCGTATTGTCGAGCCGTTGGTCTTGGGCAGTCCGGCGGTAAGGCGGTCGATGAGGCCGAATTCGCCAAGACATGAGATTTCTGTTTCTTTTTCTGCCATGGGTGGGTGGGGGATTATGCAGGAACACAAGCCTCCGGCTTGTGGGTGTTAATCACAATCCGGAGGATTGTGCTCCTGATGTGGTTAGAAGCGGGCAACGAGCTCACGCATTATTTCCATCATGCGGGGCTGTGCTGCCTCGGCGGCTTTCTGCACTTCTTCGTGGGTGGGCACGTCGGTGACGTCTTTTCCGCCAAGGTCGGTGATGACTGACACGCCGAAGACGCGCATGTCGGCGTGGCGTGCCACGATTACTTCGGGTACGGTGGACATGCCCACGGCGTCGCCTCCGATGATGCGGAAGTATTCGTATTCGGCGGGTGTCTCGAATGTGGGGCCGGGTGTGCCTACGTACACGCCGTGCATCACGCGGATGCCACGTTCGGCGGCTATCTGGTCGGCGAGTGCGATGAGTTTTTTGTCGTAGGGCTCGGTCATGGCGGGGAAGCGGGGGCCGAGTTCGGCGTAGTTTTTGCCGCGGAGGGGGTTCTCGGGGAAGAGGTTGATATGGTCGGTGATTATCATTACGTCGCCGACGCGGAATTCCTTGTTCATGCCTCCGGCTGCGTTCGACACGAAGAGTGTGGATATTCCGAGGGCTTTCATCACACGGATGGGGAAGGTGACTTGCTTCATGTCGTAGCCTTCGTAGTAGTGGAAGCGGCCTTGCATTGCCATTACGGGGCGTGAGCCGAGGCGTCCGAAGATGAGGTTGCCGGAGTGGCCTTCGACGGTGGATACCGGGAAGTTGGGGATTTCGGAGTAGGGGATGTATTTTTTGTCTTCGATGTGGTCGACGAGAGCGCCGAGGCCCGTGCCGAGGATGATGGCCGTGTCGGGGAGGTTTTCTACGCGGGAGCGTATGTAGTCGGCCGTCTGTTTGATTTGTTCGAGCATGGTAAAATTCGGGTTATGTTATGTTTTATGGTGGATGTGGCGCGCTGCGGCTCGGGGCGGCGGGCGCGTCACGTTATTTTAAACACCGGGGGTCTGACTTTGTTTGTCGCGGATGAGTTTTCTTATCGTGGTTTCGAATGAGTCGGATTCCTGACGCATGAAGTCTACTTTTATGGGGAGGTAGAATGTGATGGATTTCAGCTCGTGGGGGAAGTAGGGGTTGTTGGGCAGGCGCACGGCGTCTTTTTCGGTGGTGACGATGAAGCGGCTTCGCCCGGGCATGGTCATGAAGCGTTTCTCGATGAGTTCGATGTCTTTTTTCGAGAAGAAGTGGTGGTCGGGGAAGATGTTTACCCTTACTTTGGGGCGGAAGTGCTTCACGTAGCGGACAAAGGGCCGCGGGTTGCCGATTCCGGCCACGGTGAGTATCATGTCTTCTTCGGTGAGCCATTCGAGCGACGGGGGCACGCCTTCGGCCTGGTCGGGGAACACGGGTTTGAGCGCTCCGTAGAGGAAGCGCGAGAAGTATAGTTTCTGGTAGGGGAAGAGGTTGAGGTGTGCCTTGAAGATGGTGTAGTCGAGGGCCTTGGTGCTCTCGGAGCATTTTGTGACGATTACCATGTCGGCGCGGCGCAGGGCGCTGCGGCCCTCGCGGAGGTTGCCGAAAGGCAGGAGGTGGTCTTCGAACACGGGGCGGTTGAATTCGGTGAGGACAATCGACACGGTGGGCTTCACGTAGCGGTGCTGGAATGCGTCGTCGAGAATCACGAGGTTGATTTTCGGGTCGATGCGCAGCAGTTCGGAGATGCCCTCGACGCGGTTCTCGCACACGGCCACGACGATGCTGCTGGAGAATTTATGGAAAATCTGATATGGCTCGTCGCCTATGTCGAGCGGTGTCGACCGCTGTGTGGCCATGACGAATCCTTTGGTGCGGCGTTTGTATCCGCGGCTCAGCACCCCGATATGGTAGTTGTGGCGCAGTGTCTCGATGAGGTATTCGACATGCGGTGTCTTGCCCGTGCCTCCGGCGGCGATATTGCCCACTACCACCACCGGCACGTCGAACTCGCGCTGCCGGAGGATGCCGAAGTCGAACATTTTATTGCGCACATAGGTGGCAAACCCGTATATTTTCGACACGGGCAGAAGCACCAGGCGTGATATCCACTTGTTTATGCGCATTGGGAGGCGGGGAGTTTGGGAGTTGGGGAGTTGGGAAAGTTGGGGAGTTGGGAAGGTATAGGAGACTTAGGCATCATAGGATTCCTAAGATTCCTAAGAGAGTCCTAAGAATCCTAAGATTGTTTGATTATCTCAGCACTGTGGGCTCCATGCGGGCCTGGATGGGGTCGGCGTCGCGGAGGGCGCGGGCTGCGCTCAGGGCTGTGGCGATGTCTTCGGCGGGAATGCCGTTGATTTCCACCGACATGTTCTGCGACTGTTTGAGCACGGTGGCCCAGAAGTCTTCCTCGAGGGCGGGATAACTTACAGTCTCTGTGGGTTTCATGTCGAGCCGGCGGGCCATGGCCTCGATTGCGGTGCGGAGCGAGCCGATTTTGTCGACCAGGCCGATGCGAAGGGCCGACTGGCCGTCCCACACGCGTCCTTCTGCTATTTTAAGCACGGAGTCGAGTTCCATTTTGCGTCCTTCGGCAACGCGTCCGGTGAAGGTGGCGTAGCCGCGCTCTACATATTTCTGCATGGCGGCGATCTGTGCCGGTGAGTAGGGGCGGTAGGGTGCGGCTATCACGGCGTTGGGATTCGACGCCACGATGTCGGTGGTGAGCCCGAGTTTGTCGTTGAGCAGTTTCTCGGCCGAGGGAATCATGCCGAAGATGCCGATTGAGCCGGTGAGGGTGGTGGCGTCGGCAAATATCGAGTCGGCGCCGCATGAGATGTAGTAACCGCCGGATGCGGCATAGTCGCCCATCGACACGTAGAATGGCTTGCCCTTGGCCTTGAAGTCCTCGAGGGCTTTCCAGATTTGTTCGGAAGCGAATGCCGAGCCGCCGCCTGAATTCACGCGGAGCACGAGGCCTTTGACGTCGTCGTCGGCAGCGAGTTCCTCGATTTGGGGCACGAGGGTTTCCGACACGATGCCGCCCTCGCCCGATGTGACGATGTCGCCCACGGCGTAGAGCACGGCGATGTGCTTGTCTTTGGATTCGAACGGGTCGATTTTGGAGGCGAGGTATTCCGAGGGCGACACGAAGGGGAGTTTGTCGTCCTTGTCGAGTTTCATCTGCTTGCGCAGGATTTCCTCAACTTGGGAGCGGTATTTGAGTTCCGACACCATCTTGCGGTCGACATATATCTCGGGTGCCCATGTGGAGGCGAGGCTGTCGGCCCAGAGGTTCACGTCGGCCGGGGTGAGGCTGAGGTTGGAGGCAATGTTGCCGGCGATGTCGCCCCAGATCTGGTCGACGTAGATGGCTGTCTGCTCGCGGTTGGCATCGCTCATGTCGGTGCGGAGGAAAGGCTCGACGGCGCTCTTGAAGGTGCCTACTTTCACCACCTGCATCTCCACGCCGAGTTTGTCCATCAGCCCTTTGTAGAACATCACCATTGATTGCAGGCCGTGGATGTCGACCTCGCCGATGGGGTTAAGGAATATTTTATCGGAGACCGAGGCCAGCAGATAGTCGCCCTGGGCGTATGAGTCGGCGTAGGCGTAAATCCATTTTGATGAGTCTTCCTTGAAATAGCGGAGCGCTTCGAGCAGTTCGGCGCGTGTGGCTATGCCGGAAGATGCGCCGGAGCAGTCGAGGTATATGCCTTTGATTTTTTTGTCGTCGCGGGCTTTTGTGATTGCGTCCACCAGGTCGTCGAGGCCCTGTGTTGAGCCTTCGGAGGCCGACATGAGCACGTCCATGAACGAGCCGGGTTGCACGCGGTCGACAATCTGGCCGGAAAGGTCGATTCGCAGGATGCTGTCGCCTCCGGCGATAGCCGATGTCTCGGCGTTTTTACCCACAAGGATTCCGATAGCGATGATGGAACCGAGGACGAACACGATGATTGAAACCCAGATGCCGGCGATGGTGCCGAGCATGGTCAGGAAAAATTTCTTGATCATTTGAAGCGATTATATTTCAAATGGCAAAATTAACAAAAAAATCTTAAATTCAAAAAAACGGAGAGCCTTATGCCGAAAAATAATTGGCAGTGGCGGGAATAGTACGGCAGGAACGCGAGCCTCCGGCTTGCGAAAATTTCTTCACAAGCCGGAGGCTTGTGTTCCTACATGGCTTTGAAACTCATGTCGAGGCCTTTGACGGAGTGGGTGAGGGCGCCGACAGAGATGTAGTCGACTCCGCATTCGCCGTAGGCGCGGAGGTTGTCGATGGTGATGCCGCCGGAGGATTCGATTTCGACGGCGGGGTTTTTCGAGCGGATGAGGCGTACGGCCTCGGCGGTGCGCTCGGGGGTGAAGTTGTCGAGCATGATGCGGTCAACTCCGGCCTCGAGGGCCTGGAGGATTTCGTCGGTGTCGCGCACTTCTTGCTCGATGCGGAGTTTCTTGTGGTTGCGGCGCATGTATTCGCGGCATGATGCCACGGCCTGGGGTATGCCTCCGGCAAAGTCGGTGTGGTTGTCTTTGATGAGGATCATGTCGAAGAGGCCGATGCGGTGGTTCTCGCCTCCGCCTATTTTCACGGCCATTTTCTCGAGCAGGCGCATGCCGGGTGTGGTCTTGCGTGTGTCGAGCACTTTGGTTTTGAGGCCTTTGAGTTCGGCCTGGTAGCGCGCTGTGGTGGTGGCGATTCCGCTCATGCGCTGCATTATGTTGAGCATTGTGCGCTCGGTCTGGAGCC
>CANRZQ010000171.1 GCA_947644475.1 uncultured Muribaculaceae bacterium | reverse complement strand
AGCCTTCTCCATTTCGTCGACCCAGAGGACGCACGGGGCGAGGTCCTCGGCGAGTTTGAGTGCGAGCGACACGGCTTTCTCAGAGTCGCCAACGTATTTTCCGAGGGCCGAGCCGAGGTCGAGGCGGATGAGGTTAACGTCGAGAGTGTATCCTATATATTTGGCCATCATCGACTTGCCCGAGCCGGGGATGCCCGAGAGGATGATGCCGTTGGGGGGGAGCATGACATATGGCTCGAAGCGGCGGGCGTCTTTGACGCGCGTGCGGTTTTGCGCGAGCCAGCGGTTGATTTCTTCGAGTCCGGCGGGGACGGGGGCGTTGGTGGTGTCGATGAGCGTGAGCGCGCTCGACTGCGAGAGGATGCTCGCGGCGTCGCGGCGTATGTCGGCGAGGAGCGATTCGAAGGTGCGCAGGCCGGCCTCGTCGGCAGTGTTGTAATATACTTTTCCAAGCCGTGTGCGGTGTGCGGCCAGCGTGGATGTGACCTGGCGTGCGCCCATGCCGAACATCGTACGGTAAAGGCGGGTGAGGTATTCGGTGTCGGCAATGGTGTCGAATCCGTCGGGAGTGGTGGACAGCGCGATGCCTTCGGCGTGCGCGAGGTCGCGCGATACCAGCTGGCCGAACTCCTCTTTGCCGAGCATGGGCACAGTCACAGTCTCGGAATACGGCACTGCTTCCGGAGGAATGTCGGAAGGAGCCTCCGGCATTACGATGAGCAGCAGGGAGGCGGCCAAGGCTTCGAAAGGCGATGAGCCTCCGGCGGCGCGGCGGTCGATGTCGGTGCCGGCGAAAGAGGCTCCGGTGCAATGCAATACGTAATTGCGCAGGCTCTCGGCGGGGAGTTGGTCGCCATGCCAGACAATCATCTGCGGCGATTCCACGGCGGCATTCTGCGGCTCGGCCGGAATGAAAGCCGGAGAGTAGACGTGGCGCACGGAGTCGAACGACCTGGTGGTGCCGTATTTGTCCTTTACCTTGCACGAAGGAGGAAAGATGGAATTGAGGCCTATCAGGGTGTCGACGAAATCGGGTTCGGAAGTGACGAGTATCACGATACGCCGTCCGGCCACATATGCTTTTTTTATTGCTTCGTTAACGCGCCCGAGGCGAGTTGAGAGGTATTTCCCGGAATTCATTTTTAAGGTTGTAAAGTTTCGGCGGATTGCCACGGCGAAGCCGTGATTCCTTGGTTAACCCGGTATGGAGGCGTAGCCGACATGCCGGGGTTGAGGCAGGTGACAAATTGTACTGTGAAGCAGTGCCTCGTGTCATGATTGGTATTATCGAACGCTCCGGCAGGCTGCGCTCCAATACCGAGAGTGCCACTCATTTGCCTATCCCCCGCATGTCGGCTGCGCCTCCATACGGGGTTAACATAAGAGACACGGCTTCGCCGTGAAAATGCTGTGTGGCGTTATCGACATTTGCTTAAAAGATGGATTTGGACTCCCTTGCAATTCGTTGTTCCCGCAATCGTTTGAATTGAGTCAAGCACTCTTCGAGCGACATCGGATGTTTTTTCCAATAGGTCACTGACTCCATCTGTTTTTTCGTTGTCTGTCGATAATACTCTGTCATTTGCCATTCTTTTTGTTTTGATACAAAGATATGTAAATTCGGATGAAAATACAAATTTTATATAATAACATTTGGGAGAGGCACAAGCCGGAGGCTTATGTTCCTGATTTGTAGATCACAAGCCGGAGGCTTGTGTTCCTGAAAGCCGGAGGGTTATTTTTCTGATTGGAGGCGGAGGTATTCTTGCCAGAGGGCGGGGTTGGATGTGCGGATGGTGTCGAGCATCTCGCCGGTGAGCCTGAGGCCGAGGGTGTGGCGCGCGCCGTGCGACGGGATGGCTGCGAGCAGGTCGATGAGCGCGCGTTTGTCGGCGTCGAGGTTGGCCACGACGAGGTCGTCGAAGTATATGAAGGCGAGTATTGGCTCGAATCCGTAGGTGTTGACCAGGTCGGCGACAGAAATTGACGCTACGGCTCCGTCGATGTCGAATTCGAGGCTTCGCGCGGGTATTATGCCGTTTTTGCTCCACGCGGCTATGTCGGCCTTGACGGGCGGGAGGCATCGGCGCAACCGGCCGGCTATTGCGGCGCGTGTGGCGGCATCGGCCGATTTTATTGTTATGTCGGGTATATTCATGCTATGTTTTTTGTTGCGGCAGAGGCAAAGTTGTTGGCGTCGAGTTCGAGCATCTGGCATCGGTAGGCAAAGAACATTGCTTCGGATTCGGTGGCGTGTTCGGATACTGTGGCGGCGTATTCGGACATCCACTGAGCCTTGCGCCGTTCGGAGAAACCCCATTTGTCGTCGATGAACGATGTGAATTGCTGGGCATGGCGCAGTTCGTGGCATATTGTGGCCACGGCGCGGCGCGGGTCGGCCATGATGAGTGCGTCGGCAATTTCGAGGTGTATGTCGAAGCCTTCGTTGCGGCAGCATCCGAGATGTCCGTAGCCAAGGTCGCCAAACGACAGGCTTTTGATGTCGACATCCATGGCGCGCGACACATCGCGCACTATTACGGCGAAGAAATGGCGGCGGGCTGCCAGATCCATGTCTTTCACTTTTTCTTCTACCGATGGAGAGCATATGCGGGCGAGTGTGCAGCGCACGGCCTCTACTATCGGGCGGTCGACTTCTTCGAGGGCAACCTGCGAGGCGTAGCGTTCGAGTGCTTGGGACAGGACCTCGATTTCGGCTGTCTTGCGTTGCTCGGCCCGGCATTTCCGATAGATGTACGAGCCGACGGCAGTAAGGCCTAACGCTATGATTGCTCCTATTGTGATGGGGTCCACGTAAGAAAGGATTAGGTGTTGGTGATGGTTTATAAAGCAGGAATCATAGGAGGCCTATGATTCCTGAGTCTCCTATGATTGCTGATGCTGTTAAGCGAGGGTTGTGTTTGTGTTGGTGTTTTCAGGCGCGGCAATGGCTGCGGGAGCAGCGACGGGTGCGGCCTGGACCTGTGAGGGTGTGGCTGCTGTTTTGGTGGCGACCCAGTTTTTGGAAGCCTCTACCCAGCGGGCTATCTTTTCTTTGAGGATGTTGAACCATTCGGTGAGTTTCACGATGGTTTTGTCGTAGACGGGCGACAGTTTGGAAAGAATCCAGTTGCAGCCCTCGAACATTTTGGGTGAGATCCACGACATGAGGAGAATTGTGGCGAGCATTGTAAGGATGTAGACCACGAGTCCCGAGCCAAGCGCGAGCCATACTGTGACGGCAAGGGTGCCTACGGAGTAGGCGAGAGCCACGATTACGAAGAGGTACATTGCCGCGGTGAGTAGTCCGCCGAGAATCCATTTCATGATTGTCTGCCATTTCTGGAGGTCGATGCGTCCTTCGTGGAGGTCGATTGCCGCTACGTAGGCGTCGATGCCCGCACCGGCCATGGCGCCGAGGGTGGTGGGGTCGATCTGGGGGGTATCGGTGTCGTCGGCGACGTTGAAAGAGCCTTCGCGCTGTGCGATGTAAAGTTGCAGGGCTGCGGCGAGGCGGAATTCGGGTTCGCGGAGGGCCGCGGTGTCGGCAATCTTGCGCACCATTTCGGCGTCGAGCGAGTCGTTGACGACTTCGCCGAGAATTGACTCGATGTTGAGGCCCTGGTATGCTTCTGTGATGGCGTCGATGAGTTCGTCGTCGGAAAGCGCGGCGTTTGCGGCTACGAGCGCGTCGATTTCGGCTTGTGAGGCGTCTTTGTTGGAAGTGAGTTCGAGCGCGGCAAGCATGCGGGCGAGCGCGGTGGTGCGGTCGGCGGGAGAGTATGATTGTGTGGCGTCGATGATGCGGGTGCGGATGAAGTCGTCGGATGTTTCGGCGGCTACTCGCTGCGCGTTGTAGTCTTCGAGGCCGGCGGAGAGTTGCTCTACGATTTCCTGAGCCTCGGGCTGTGAGAGGTTGTAACGTTCGATGAGGAGGATTTGAGCGGCTTCGGCCATGGGCATGTCCTGAGCGTTTGCGCGGATGGCGTTGATGGCCTCGATGTTTGCGCGGAGGGTTTCGACAGTGGCCTGGAGAGTGTTATTGTTTGTCATTGTTGTAATGAATTTTGTTGTTTTGTGATATAGAGGGGAGAGATTTGAAAATCCTCCGGGGAGAGGTGTTAAAATGTATTAATTTTTTTTGGGTTTGGAGGCGACGGGGGCCACGCAGGCTGCCACGGCAGATATTTGGCGGGCCATGCGCAGGGGGATTGCGAGCCGGACAGGGGGTGCTCCGGCGGGCTGTGCTCCGATTATG
The DNA here is from genome assembly GCA_947644475.1 of uncultured Muribaculaceae bacterium. Taxonomy (GTDB): domain Bacteria; phylum Bacteroidota; class Bacteroidia; order Bacteroidales; family Muribaculaceae; genus CAG-873. The sequence goes on along the minus strand of CANRZQ010000171.1, from coordinate 1,904 downwards.
TCGTCGAGGTCGTCGTCGAAGCAAGCGTTGTGGGCAAGTTTGACATTGAGCAGGAGCGAGGTCTGGCCTGTGCGCAGGGCGCGGCGTTCGAGTTCCTTTTTTTCTTCCGTCGTGAGAGAGCCTTCGGCATATGCTTCGAGTTCGGCGTCGGTGATAAGGTATTTTGTCATAGCAGCGAGTTGATTTTTTTTGTTAGACGGTCGAGAGCGCGGTTGTTCAGTCTTGAAACGGCATCCTGCCGATCTTTTCTTGTGAGGGTTTCAACGGGCTTTTTGAACGACATGTATGGGAGGAGTTCGTCGAAAGCCTCGATTAGGGGCACGTCGTTGAGTTCCACGAGTTGAATCACGAGACGGTCGCGGTCGTCGAGTTGTGAGAGGGCGATGTTTAGTTTTGTAATGGTTTCAATGTTGTTTGCGGAGAAGATAGAGAAATCTTCGTCTGCAATCAAGAGAGCAAACCATGAATTATCTGTCACCTCGTCCTTTGAAAAATCGTCGTCGGGGTTGATTTCTGCGCGGAAAGAGTCGAAAGGCGTGTGGGAAGATAGGTATCGTGTATGTTTCTTTTGGGCGTCGGTGAAGTGGCGGGCCGTGATGCGGGCCACGTATGTGTCGAGGCGGGAGTCGTTTTTTCTTTTGAAAAGCGACACCTTGTAATAAGGAGTAGGCGGAGCGCCGCCGTCGGCGGATATGAATTCGAAGTATTCGCCGAGGATGTCGGCTCTTTGGAGGCGGCAGATGTTGTGCGCGATGTTGTCGAGGAATCGTGCGGAAAAGCCGTCTACGAAGAAATCGCGCGCCTCGGTCACTTGCGGGTCGACGGCTGTGGATGTGACCAGGCTAACGAGCGTGTCCTCACATTCGGCGTCGGGCTGGCGCGACAGCAGATTTTTTTTCAGATGTGCGATGTCCATGTTGTCTTCGGATTGTTATGTGTCAGTCGGTAAGGCGGAAAACGCGCACACCGGTGAAATTGCGGTTTCGTTTGAGGAATTTGTCGAGTGGCATCTCGGAAACGGTTACTTTTCCGGCGGATAGGGATGCGTGCATCACGTATGGGGCATTGTCGCGTATCACGATGATGCCCATGTGTGTCACGTCGAGGTTTTTAAGGGCGGAAGTGAACGCCACTATGTCGCCTTGCCGGAATTCGCCCTTTGTGGCTTTTTCGGCAGTGTCGATGGATTTTATAAACGGGTAGCGGTGGTTGCGATAGCCGATTTCGACATTTTTTATATCGGCGAGGGTGGCGGAGTCGGCCAGGGCAGGGTATTTGTTGGCGTTCTCGCTCATAAATGAGATGGTTTTTACGACGTAGTTCACTTTTGGAAAGCGGTTTGTGACTTCGGAGAAGTTGCCGCGTGCGGTGTTGTCGAGCGCCCAGTCGCATATATAGTGGAGGCGCGAGGCGTATCCGTCGACAGTGCCCTGGCGGTAGCGGATGCGGCGGAGATTGTAGATGAAGTCGCGCCACGACCATCGGCGTTCTTGCGCAGTGATGGCGAGTGCGAGCGCGGTTTCGGCAAAAGTGGTGCAGTCGAGCGAGTCGAGGTTTACGGTTAGTTGCTCGGGCGAGTGCTCGAGGGTATGTGCTTTGTATGGCGTGCCGAGGAATTTTTCTCCGAACCAGGCCACATATTCTCCGGGGCGGGCGGGGCGGAGCGACGATGCCTCGACGAGCATGGAGTTGAGGCGGAGGGTGTCGGCGGCTTCGTTGGCCCATCGCACGAGGCCGTTGTCGGCGGCGTTGGCGCATATGGCGGAGGCGGCCGCTGCTATTGCGAGTAAAGTATTTTTGATTGCTTTCATGATTTTGCAAATTTAGCATAATATCTTAAATTTTGCAAAAAAATAAGGAGGGGGATTATGATGGCCGCCGCGTTGAAACGCGGGGCACGGTGG
>CANRZQ010000170.1 GCA_947644475.1 uncultured Muribaculaceae bacterium | reverse complement strand
GAGACATCCCAGGGCATCAAGGACTTCATCGGTTCAGATATAATCCCCAAGGGCGCTAAATTCACCGCCGCTGTGCTCCGTGGCCTCAACTTCGACACAATCAACCTCTCCAAGTGGACAAACGACGCGCATAAAAACGACCTCATCCGTCAGACAATCGTCAATTACCTGCGCAAATCCAAAGAAATCGACGCAGAACTCCGCCGTCGCAAATTCGACATCTCAATCGGTGACGACCTCCCCTCCGGCATCATGAAGATTGCCAAAGTCTACATCGCCAAAAAACGCAAGATTGGCGTCGGCGACAAGATGGCAGGCCGCCACGGCAACAAAGGTATCGTGTCGCGCATCGTGCGCCAGGAAGACATGCCCTTCCTTGCCGACGGCACCCCTGTCGACATCGTCCTCAACCCCCTCGGCGTGCCCTCGCGTATGAACCTTGGCCAGATCTTCGAGACCGTGCTCGGATGGGCCGGACGCGAACTCGGCGAGAAATTTGCAACCCCGATTTTCGACGGTGCCTCTCTCGACGACCTCAACGAATGGACCGACAAGGCAGGCGTTCCCCGCTACGGCAAAACCTACCTCTACGACGGCGGCACCGGCGACCGCTTCGACCAGCCCGCGACAGTCGGCGTGATCTACATGCTCAAACTCGGCCACATGGTTGAAGACAAAATGCACGCCCGCTCAATCGGCCCGTACTCGCTCATCACCCAGCAGCCCCTCGGCGGTAAAGCACAGTTCGGCGGTCAGCGCTTCGGTGAAATGGAAGTTTGGGCGCTCGAGGCATTCGGCGCATCACACATCCTCCAGGAAATACTCACCATCAAGTCCGACGACGTCAACGGCCGCTCAAAGGCTTACGAAGCCATCGTCAAAGGCGAGCCAATGCCACAGGCAGGAATTCCCGAGTCGCTCAACGTGCTTCTCCACGAACTCCGCGGCCTCGGCCTCAGCCTCAAACTCGAACAATAACTTTTTCAGGTCCTTCAAGCCCGGCAGCCGGGCTTGAAGGAATCCTGATTCAAGCAAGTTCATCTCCGATTCTTTACAACATCCACAAGAATTTTCTATTACAACATATATGGCTTTCAGAAAAGAGAACAATAAGAAAAGCGGCTTTTCAAAGATAACCATCGGGCTCGCATCGCCTCAGGAAATCCTCGAAGGTTCCTCCGGCGAAGTGCTCAAACCCGAGACAATCAACTACCGTACATACAAGCCCGAACGCGACGGCCTCTTCTGCGAACGCATATTCGGCCCCGTCAAGGACTACGAATGTCACTGCGGAAAATACAAACGCATCCGCTACAAAGGCATCGTCTGCGACCGATGCGGCGTAGAAGTGACCGAGAAAAAAGTGCGTCGTGAACGCATGGGCCATATCAAACTCGTAGTGCCCGTGGCTCACCTCTGGTACTTCCGCTCACTGCCCAACAAAATCGGATACCTCCTCGGCCTCCCCTCCAAAAAACTCGAATCAATCATCTATTACGAACGCTACATCGTAATAAACCCCGGCGTGCTCCGTCGTCCCGAATACGAAGAGACCGACTCTCGCGCCGACCTGGGTGCCGACAAAGATAAGAAACTTTACTACGACCGCCTCGACCTCCTCACCGAAGAGGAATACTTCGACGCTCTCGACCGCCTGCCCAAGGACAACCAGCTCCTCGACGACAACGACCCCGAAAAATTCGTGGCCAAAATGGGCGCCGAGGCCATTTACGACCTCCTCGTCGACCTCGACCTCGACTCGCTCGCATGCGAACTCCGCGCCCTCGCCGACAAAGACGGCTCACAGCAGCGCAAGACCGAGGCCCTCAAACGCCTCCAGGTCGTAGAATCATTCCGCGCATCCAACCGCGACGGCAAAGAAAACCGTCCCGAATGGATGATTCTCCAGGTAATACCCGTAATCCCCCCCGAACTCCGCCCCCTCGTGCCCCTCGACGGCGGACGCTTCGCCACATCCGACCTCAACGACCTCTATCGTCGCGTCATCATACGTAACAACCGCCTCAAACGCCTCATCGAAATCAAGGCTCCCGAGGTAATTCTCCGAAACGAGAAACGTATGCTCCAGGAAGCCGTCGACTCCCTGCTCGACAACAGCCGCAAATCCTCGGCCGTGAAATCCGACGCAAACCGCCCCCTCAAATCCCTTTCCGACTCACTCAAAGGCAAACAGGGCCGTTTCCGTCAGAACCTCCTTGGTAAACGCGTCGACTACTCGGCACGTTCCGTCATCGTCGTAGGCCCCGAACTCAAAATGCACGAATGCGGTATCCCCAAAGACATGGCTGCCGAACTCTACAAGCCATTCGTAATCCGCAAACTCATCGAGCGCGGCATCGTCTCCACCGTGAAATCGGCCAAGAAAATCGTCGACCGCAAAGGCCCCGAAGTATGGGACATCCTCGAATACGTGATGAAAGGACACCCCGTGCTCCTCAACCGCGCCCCCACACTTCACCGTCTCGGTATCCTCGCATTCCAGCCCAAGATGATCGAAGGCAAGGCCATCCAGCTCCACCCCCTCGCATGTACCGGCTTCAACGCCGACTTCGACGGCGACCAGATGGCCGTGCACCTTCCCCTCGGCAATGAGGCTATCCTCGAGGCCCAGATGCTCATGCTCGGCGCACACAACATCCTCAACCCCGCCAACGGCGCGCCTATCACCGTGCCCTCGCAGGACATGGTGCTCGGCCTCTACTACATCACCAAGCTCCGTAAAGGCGACAAAGGCGAAGGCACAATATTCTACGGCCCCGAAGAAGCAGAAATCGCTTACAACGAAGGCAAAGTCACCCTCCACGCACCCGTTTCCGTAATGGTCGACGACATCGACGAGAAAGGAAACCCCGTGCGACGCCTTATCCAGAACACATCCGTAGGCCGCGTGCTCGTCAACCAGTTCGTGCCCAAAGAAATAGGATACGTCAACGAAATCCTCTCCAAAAAATCGCTCCGCAACATCATCTCCAAAGTTATCAAAAGTTGCGGTATCCCCCGTTCTGCCCAATTCCTCGACGACATCAAGAACCTTGGCTACCGCATGGCATTCCAGGGCGGCCTGTCGTTCAACCTCGGCGACGTGATTATCCCCGAAGAAAAAGAAGGAATCGTGGCAAAAGGATATGCCGAAGTGGAAGACGTGATGGCAAACTACCAGATGGGTGTCATAACCAACACCGAACGCTACAACCAGATTATCGACATCTGGACACACGTCAACTCCGAACTCACCAGCATCCTCATGAAACAGATGGCAGAGGCAAACCAAGGCTTCAACTCCATCTACATGATGCTCGACTCCGGCGCCCGTGGTTCAAAAGACCAGATCCGTCAGCTCGCCGGCATGCGCGGCCTTATGGCCAAGCCCCAGAAAGCCGGTGCCGAAGGAGGCCAGATTATCGAAAACCCGATTTTGGCCAACTTCAAGGAAGGCCTCTCCGTGCTCGAGTACTTCATCTCGACCCACGGTGCCCGTAAAGGTCTTGCCGATACCGCCCTCAAAACCGCCGACGCCGGTTACCTCACCCGCCGTCTCGTCGACGTGGCCCACGACGTTATCATCAACGAAGAAGACTGCGGCACACTCCGCGGCCTCGTATGCACAGCCATCAAGAACAACGACGAAGTTGTCGCATCACTCGGCGAGCGCATCCTCGGACGCGTATCCGTACACGACATCATCGACCCGCAGACCGAAGAAATCATCGTCCATGCCGGCGAAGAAATCAACGACGCGGCAGCCGAACGCATCGATGCGTCGCCCATCGAATCCGTCGAGATCCGCTCAGTCCTCACCTGCGAGTCCAAGCACGGCGTCTGCGCCAAATGCTACGGCCGAAACCTCGCCAACAACCGCATGGTCCAGAAAGGCGAAGCCGTCGGCGTCATCGCCGCGCAGTCAATCGGCGAGCCCGGTACCCAGCTCACCCTCCGTACATTCCACGTCGGTGGTGTGGCTTCAAACATCGCGGCCGTATCAACCATCACCTCACGCTACGAAGGTAAACTCGAAATCGACGAACTCCGCACCGTCGACTTCGTTGAATCCGACGGCACAAAGACAGCAGTCGTAGTAAGCCGTAACACCGAAATGCGCATCCTCGACGCCAAGACCGGCATGATGCTCACAAACGCGGCAATACCCTACGGCTCAAAAATCTTCTTCGCCGACGGCGCAATCGTCAAGAAAGGCGACGTAATCTGCGAATGGGACCCCTTCAACGCCGTTATCGTATCCGAAGTTTCCGGTGAAGTCCACTACACCAACCTCGAGAAAGACATCACCTTCCGCATCGACACCGACGAAGGCTCCGGCCTCCAGGACCGCGTCATCATCGAATCAAAAGAACGCGGCAAAGTGCCCGAAGCCCAAATCATCGACCCCGAGACAGGCGAAGTCCTCAAAACCTACGCCCTCCCCGTGGGTGCCCACCTTCTCAAAGAAGACATCGACGAAATACGCAAAGAAGCCAAGAAAGAAGGAAAACAGCCCGACCTCGACAAAGGACGCATCAGCGCCGGCGAACACTTCATCAAGATTCCCCGCGCATCCTCAGGCGGCGCCGGTGACATCACCGGTGGTCTTCCCCGCGTCACCGAACTCTTCGAGGCCCGCAACCCCTCCAACCCCGCTATCGTATCCGAAATCGACGGTACAGTCATATTCGGCGGCGTAAAACGCTCCAACCGCGAAATCACCGTCGAATCCAAACTCGGCGAGGCTAAAAAATACCTCGTGCCCGTATCCAAGCAAATCCTCGTTCAGGACGGCGACTACGTGCGTGCCGGCACACCCCTCTCCGACGGTGCCATCACCCCTGCCGACATCCTCAACATCAAAGGCCCCACAGCCGTTCAGGAATACATCGTCAACGAAGTACAGGACGTATACCGCATGCAGGGCGTGAAAATCAACGACAAACACTTCGAGGTTATCGTACGCCAGATGATGCGCAAAGTCAACATCCTCGACCCGGGCGACACAATCTTCCTCGAACAGCAAGTCGTCGACAAACGCGACTTCATGGAAGAAAACGACCGCATCTGGGGCAAAAAAGTCGTTATCGACGCCGGTGACTCCGAAAACCTCAAAGAAGGACAGATTATCACCGCACGCCGCCTGCGCGACGAAAACTCCGCGCTCAAACGCCGCGACCTCCGCATCGTCCAGGTCCGTGACGCCGTGCCCGCCACATCCGAGCAGATACTCCAAGGTATCACACGCGCCGCGCTGCAAACCTCATCGTTCATCTCCGCAGCCTCCTTCCAGGAAACAACAAAAGTCCTCAACGAGGCAGCCATCAGCGGAAAGACCGACACACTCGAAGGCATGAAAGAAAACGTGATCTGCGGCCACCTCATCCCCGCCGGTACAGGTCTGCGCGAGTACACACGCCTCGTTGTCGGCTCCAAAGACGAAATGGGATACGGCAACGCAGATACCGTCGATTCCATCGACTGATACTCCACATAAAAAGCAACCCGTCATCAAGCCGCCGTCAACACATAACGTTGCCGGCGGCTTTCATTTCAAACAAAGCCACACACAATGAAAGCAATAGCAATATACTGCGCATCATCCGACAAAATACATCCCGACTACTTCACCGACGCCCGCCAACTCGCCACAGCACTCGTAAAAGCCGGATACGCAATAGTAAACGGAGGCGGACGCATGGGCCTCATGGGCGAGATAAACACAGCCGCCATCGAAGCCGGCGGCACAGCCATAGGAGTGATACCGCGCTTCATGGACGAGGCCGGACGTGCCCATCCAAGCCTCACCCGCAAAATCGTAACCGAAGACATGCACACACGCAAAAGCACAATGGCATCATTGGCATCCGCAGTGATAGCGCTCCCCGGAGGAGTGGGCACATTCGAGGAAATGACAGAAATAATGACATGGCAAAAACTCGGCCTCTTCCACGGCCCCGTGATAATCCTCAACACACGCGGCTACTACGACCCCCTCATCGAAATGCTCAGCCGCTCCATCACCGAAGGCTTCACCTCCCCCCGCTCCCAAAACCACTGGCACATCGTCACCACCCCCGCCCAAGCCCTCGCCGCCATCACAGAAGCCCTCCACCTCAATCCTCAATAAATTTATTGCACAAACCAAAATTAAAGTATTATTGACTA
>CANRZQ010000169.1 GCA_947644475.1 uncultured Muribaculaceae bacterium | reverse complement strand
TGTTAATACTTTTTGGTCGAAGAAGCGGTATAGCGTCTCGAGCCACCAGGGGGCTTTGCGGCCGAGGCGGGCGTAATCGAGATTGCGGCGGCGTCCGATGGCTATTGCTTTCATTATGAAGGCTTTGCGGAATCCGGAGATGCCGGCGAGTTTGTCGTGTATTCCGGCGTAAACTTTTTCCCAGAAGCGTGGTACGGAGCACATGCAGGTGGGCTTTACGCTTTTTACGGCCTTTGCTATTTCCTTGGGGTTTTCGTTGATTGTGACGTGCATGCCCATGTAAAGGCAGAAGTAGGTCCATGCCTTTTCAAAGATATGGCTAAGCGGCAAGAAGCATAGCGATGTGTCGCTGTCGGAAAGCATGGTGAGGCGCTGGACGTGCATGTCGATCACGGCGTTGAAGCACGAATGGGGCAGGACTGCGCCCTTGGGCTCGCCTGTGGTGCCTGATGTATATATTAATGTGGCGATGTCGTCGTCGGAGGCCTCTTGCCGGCGGTTGTCAACGGCTTTGCGGCACATGTCGGAGGCTTTGCGTCCGAGTTCGAGCAATGAGGCGAAACTCATTGACTCGCAGTCGCCCTTTGCCGGCCTGATGTGCTCGGACATGAGGATTATGCGCTCGAGCGAGAAACTTTTGTGAAGCACTTTACGCGCTATCTCATATTGGCGCTGGTCGCCTACGAAGATATACCGGCAGTCGGCATCGTTTACGATATATTCTACCTGGCCTTCCGATGATGTCGAGTAAATAGACACGGGAATTGCCCGGTTGGCGTAGCAGGCAAAGTCGGTGAAGAGTATTTCGGGGCGGTTGGCCGAGAAAACGGCCACGGCCTGCTGGGGTTCAAGACCGAGTGTCTCCAAGGCTGCGGCCACAGCGTTGACGCGTTCGTCGATTTCAGTCCACGTCAGTGACGACTTGTTGCCGTTTTCATCTATGAAATCGACAGCAGGGCGTGTGCCGTAATGGCGTGCCTGGCGTGATACTATGTCGGTGAGTTTATTCAAAACGTTCTTGTTGTTGGTTATCGGCTGCAAAGTTACGGTCTTTTTGCTGATAATATAACATTTCGGGGTTTGAAATTGACGTACGGTTAACACTCTTTCCCAACTTGCACAGGAAAAGTTAAAAGATGTTAACGATAAAAATAATGCACGCTGTCTAAAATCAGCGTTTTGTGATCGCGCGGAGATTGGCGGCCAGTTGCTCGACGCTTTTGGCTCCGACAATCACGGAAGTGACGCCCGGCCGGTCGAGCACCCATCGGAGTGCATATTCGGCAAGTGGGATTCCGGCTTGCGAGGCTTCGCCGTTGAGGCGGCGGAGTTCGGCGAGCATTTCAGGGGTGAGCCGTTCGGGGGTGAGATGTGCCCGGCGGGCCATGCGGCTTCCGGATGGTATTTTGCCGTCGAGATAGTGGTCGGTGAGCAGTCCTTGCGCGAGAGGAGAATAGGCAATGAAACCTACGCCGCGTTCACGGCAGAGTGAGAGTTGCCCGTCGGTAATGGGGGCGCGGTCGACCATGTTGAGGCGTCCCTGATATATGAGCAGAGGCACGTCGCGGGCGGCGAGATAGTCGGCGGCGACAGCCAGTTCTGTCGCCGGCCAGTTGGATATGCCCACATACAGGGCTTTTCCGGCACGGACAATGTCGACGAGGGCCTGCATGGTTTCTTCAAGCGGAGTCTCGGGGTCGAATCGGTGGTGATAGAACAGGTCGACGTATTCAAGATTCATGCGCCGGAGGCTCTGGTCAAGGCTTGCCATAAGGTATTTGCGCGAGCCCCAGTTGCCGTAAGGGCCGGGCCACATGTCGAATCCGGCCTTGGAACTGATGAACATTTCGTCGCGGTAAGGGGCGAAGTCGCGTTTCATTATCCGGCCGAATGTTTCTTCTGCCGAGCCATAGGGAGGCCCGTAATTGTTGGCAAGGTCGAAATGTGTTATTCCGTGGTCGAAAGCATATCGGAGGATTTCGCGTGAACGCTCAAACGGGTCGATTCCTCCGAAATTCTGCCACATGCCGAGGCTTATTTCCGGGAGAAGTATTCCCGAGCGGCCGCATCGGCGGTATTTCATATCGTCGTATCTGGTGCTGTCTGCAATATATTCATTCATGGCAGTTGATGGAAAAATGTATAGAAAGATTTATGGCTGTTATTCTGTTTTAGATTCCCATGATTCTATCGTGCGTAGGGCGGATGAGAAATTTACCCCGATTTTTGTAATGGGACGGCCGTCGGCTACCCATGTAAGTGCATAACCCTTCTCGTCGATTTGTCGAAGGGCTTCTGCCGGTGAGCAGTCGATTTTGTACTCAAAGACGTAAATGCGCCAAGGGGTCTGTGCTACCATGTCTACCCTGCCTCCTGCCTGGGCTATTTCGCATTTTGTATTCACGCCAAGCATCAGGAATATGACGTACATGCACAAGTGGAGATGCTTTTCCTGCATGTTGATGTCGATTTCGTGATATGGAATCGACGCGAGCAGCCCTTTCAGGGTAAGCATCATCAAATCCACATCGCCGGTCTCGATGGCCTCCGAAAGATTCCACTCTATCGTGCGTACCTCGGTTGTCCCTTTTACAAATTCAGGGATGAGGAGATTGACGATGGCCGACTGCACTTCCTGGTTTGGTATGCCGAGACGGTAGAAATCGCGTTTGTAGTCGCGTATAGTGAGGTAGCCTGTCTGAAACAGGAGCGACAGGGGGTTTTCGGTGGAATATGTGGCTTGCAGGTCGGAGTCGGATACCCAGCGCGATGTCATCTCGTCGAATGTGAAATGCGACCGCCGTAGATAAGTCTGCAAGATGCGGGAAGAGCCAGACTGTACCCATGCGTCTTCCAGCCGACGCTTGCTCATGGCATTAAGTACGCTGAACGGATTGTAGACATAAACCTTGGCATCGGTAAAACGATAGCCGTCGTATTTGTCTTTCAATACGCTCAGCATCATGTCATAGGAATATTCGTATTTTTCGGCCAGTGCTTCGATTCCGTCTCGGAAATGTAATTCTAACTCATCCTGGATTAAGCCAAATAATCCTGCGAATCTTTCGTCAAGGCTTATGTCGGAAGGATTGTTAAACCCGGAGAAAATGGTGGTGTTGCGGAAACGCGATACTCCGGTTATGAAGGCGAATTTGATTTTGTCGTCGCACGATTTCAGTACATTGAAGAAAGGACGCAATGCGGTGGTGGCGGCAGAGAGTTTATCCTCGTCGTGGAGCACCTCGATTAAAGCCTTGTCGTACTCGTCGATGAGCACCACAACCTGCTGTCCGGTCTTTGCATGGAGAGATATGACTAATTCGGCAAAATAAGTCCCGATTTCACGAGGGGCATCCTCCGGAATGACCACGCCATATGCTTCGGCAATGCGCGACAGCTGCCACAATAGGGTGCGTTTCACGGTTTCGATGTCGGTGCCGTCCATGGTGTTGAAGTCGATGTGCACCACGGGATATTCTATCCAGTCTTTTTCCCACTCGGCCACGGCAAGCCCCTCAAACAACTCTTTCTTGCCAAGAAAATAGGCTTCGAGCGTCGACAGGAAAAGGCTTTTTCCAAATCGGCGCGGCCGGCTCATGAAATAGTATTTTCCTTCGAGGAGCAAAGGAATGTATCCTGTTTTGTCTACATATATATAACCGCCCTTGCGGATTTCAGAAAAAGACTGTATGCCGATGGGATATTTTGGTCGGGTCGGTATCATATTCGGGTACATTTATGGTTATGGCTACAAATTTAACAAATTATTTTGATAAACGGCGATGTTTTGAGGTTTGAAAAATTTTTAGTATGTTTGCACGCCGATTTGCTCCGGTGGGATTGCCGGATGTGATGAGGTTGTATATACATTCTATCTTTTCGAAAACAGTAATGAAAAAGACAATTTTTGCAGGCCTGATTGCAGTCCTGATTTTGGCGGTGTTGACTGGATGCTCAAAAAAAAGCGGCAATCTCTACGATTGTGTTTCGGCCGACGCTATGCTCGTATTGTCGGGTAGTCCGGCAGAAACATTGAAGAACATCGGGTGTACGCCTGCCTCCAACGGTTTCGAGGCATCCGATGCCTTCAAGGAACTGATGGCGAGATTCTCGGGTTCAGAGCGCGAGGCTATTGTCGGATTTCTAGCCGGATCAGGCATAGATTTCAGCCGCGCCTTGACTGTGGTTGATATTGCCAAGGCCCACTATTTCATAACCTTCATGCTCGATGATGAAGAAAGTTTCCGCAAATGGTGCGAAGACCGCAGTTTCAGAGCCCACGATTCGTCGGGCTACATGATATATAAGACCCCCGGCGAAGTCTCCATTGCCGTGAAGGACTCACAGGCGTGGGTGATATTCGGCTACCATAAAGGGAAAGAGGGTGAATATATCAACGGATTCTATTCGGCCGCAGAGAAGGCTCCGCTGCCGTCGTGGATACGTGAAAAAATCGACAATGCCGAGGCTCTTGGCGTGTCGCTGAATGTTGGCAAATACATCGAATATGTGGCATCGCGCGGTTTAGGCGCCGGCACGGCCGCCCTCGAAGGCGCTATGTGGCAAGGCTACGACACTCAGGCCGTGATGAACGGTTACTTTGTGTATGACTGTGCCTTCGACGGAGCCGCAGTCCGAGGCAAAGGCTCATTCTACTCTGCCGACGGCGAGAAACTCGTGAACAAGGCAAAAATACGTCCGGTCAACACTTCTTTGCTGCGCTATGCCGCCGAGGATGCCGCAGTGGCCATGATTTCCTTGCCCGACAGCGCCGACTGGTATGGCACGGTCGACGCCCTGAACCAACGCCTTGCAAAAGTAGGCATTGGCATGGACAGCCATGTCGCCACCATGGCGGCATCGGTGCTCGAGAACATCGACCATACGGTAATGCTCTCGGGAGGCGTGGCCAATATATCGGCCATGAATAGCGTGGACGGATGGAACGGCACCATTGCAGTGGATTTCCGCGAAGGCAAGGCTTATGAATATTTTGAGATGATACGCTCGATGGCCGATAACCTCGGCTTTCCGTCGAGCACCGTCGGAGGCGATGCGTTTTCGTTCAGTATTCCCCGCTCGGGCGTGACCGTATATGTCAAGAACGATGGCAATGCCCTTATCGCATCGCTTTCGCCAACCTTGCCCGCAGACGCCAATCCCGCCTTTGCGCATGCGTTTGACGACACGCTCGGAGGCATGATTATTGACATAACAAAAGATAACCCGTTGGCGCAATTCGTGTCGTTGCCTTTTGGCCTCAACATGACCTATACGGCAACAGCCGACGAAATTAAATTTGATATTTACCAGACATCCACCGACGGGCTTTTCCTTGCAAACTTCATAGAATATTTTGCTGAACGTGTACGGTAAGATGACATTCTTTCGGTATTTCTTAACGAGGCTGGCAATAGTGCCGGTCATATTGCTGCTTGCCGGGTGCTCCTCGCGCCCGGGTGTGAAGTCGCTTATAGAAACAGTAAGCGCCGATTGCGACGTGGCGGTGCGTACCGACCTTAACCGCCTGCTCAAAGGCGGAGGCGCCGACAGTCATGGCGGCGTGCTCGAACTCACTGCCGACATGAAAAGGCTTGTTCCTCACCGCCCTTCATTCATGCTTATCGAGCGTGTAGTTCCGTTAGGGGCGCAGGTCGATCTCGACACCGTGGTGATATGCGCGGCCCGGGGCCGTTATTATCTCACTGCATGGATGCGCCCCGGAGAATCGCTTCCGTTGCCAAAAAGCGACGACGGGCATGAGGCTTATTACACAGACAGCCTGTCGGCATGGGTCGACGGCCGCCAGGTATGGTTCTCGTTGCCGGGAGTCGACATTGTGGATGAACTTTCGGCAGTGCGAGCGGAGGAATCCGGCGTGTCGGCAGCCGATGTGCCGGTATTCGGCTCGGGCTGCATAATCGAAGGCTTTGTCAATTCGGGTATGGACAGCAACAGGGCCGGAGAGGCATATTCAAAAATCGGTTTCGCCGTAAATATATTCGACCGTGTCGTAACAGGCCGGTTTGCTTTTATCGACGCGGACAACAATACGGTTTCGCCGTTCAGCAACATGGCTGATATTTCTTCATTGCCCAGGCTGCTGCCATCGCTGGGCAACATATCGTTGACCGTGGGTATGACACCTGATGTGCAGCAGTTCATAACCAAAGAA
>CANRZQ010000168.1 GCA_947644475.1 uncultured Muribaculaceae bacterium | reverse complement strand
TCGACAACGCAGAACAAAGCCGTGGTAATCGACGACATCACCTTCACCCCCGCCACAGCCCCGGTCGAGCCCCTTGCCATCGAGGGCTACAACATCTACCGCGACGGCATTAAAATAGCCGACTGCTCCGACGAGACCTACCTCGACACCTCAGCCGTGGAAGGCACCCATACCTACAATGTAACTACGCGCTACCACCTTGGCGAATCCCTGTTATCCAACCCCGCCGATGTGTCTGTGTCAACCCTCCCCAACTTCCCAACTTCCCCCCTTCCCAACTCCCAGGCAGAATACTACACCCTGCAAGGCATCCGCCTCCCCGGCGAGCCCGCCGCCCACGGCATCTACATCCGCCGCACTGGCTCCAAAGCCGAGAAAGTGCGCTACTAAAAAATAATTATAAAATAATAGGAATCTTAGGAGGCATAGGCAGCCTAAGATTCCTATTATTTTATTTTATCTCTTATCTTTTCTAACTTTCTTTGATTATCAGCAGCAGGTCGCCGCGGCGGATTTCGATATTGCCGTTGGGCACGATATAATCCTTGCCGCGCTTCACCATCATCACCAGCGAGCCCGCCGGCATGGCCATGTCGCGCAGAGTATTGCCCGAGGCGAGCATCGCCTCCGTCACCCTGCGGGTGTCGAGCCGCGTGGGCAGAGCCTCGTCGAGTTCAACGCCGAAGTCGGACTCGTCGGCCTCGGGCTGCTCCGTGAGGCCAAGGCGGCGCGAGGCCGCCACCACAGTGGTGCCTTGCAGAAGAAGCGACACCAGCGTCACGAAAAACACAATATTGAAAATCTGCGACGCGCCCTCCACCTCGGCCACCACAGGATAAGTGGCAAAAATGATAGGCACAGCCCCGCGAAGCCCCACCCACGACACAAACAGCCGCGCCTTGGCCGTGAAACGCCTGAAAGGCAGCATGCACAGCCACACGCTCGCCGGACGGCCCACCAGCATCATGAACAGGCTTATCAATATCGACACCGGAGCCACTGCTATCATCTCGTGAGGATTCACAAGCAGCCCGAGCATAAGGAACACCACAATCTGCCCAAGCCACGACATCCCCGACATGAACCGCGAGATGCCGCGCAGCATCGGCGCGCCCGAGTTGCCCGTGACAATGCCGCAAAGATACACGGCCAGATACCCGTTGCCGCCAAGGCCATTGGCTATGGCAAACGTGAGGAACGCCCCGCCCAGCGTAAGAATCGACAGCATCGACGAAGCCTGTCCCGAATCCTCCTCCGCCCCATCGCGGTTGATGCGGCGGTAGCGGCCGATGAGCCATGGGATGAAACGCCCCATAGCGTAGCCCGTCACGCCGCCCACGGCAAACTGCAACGCCAGTTGCCCCGCCACAGCCGCGGCCGACAGCCCCGAGCCAAGCGTAACGGCCTCGATGAGGATAATCGTGAGCATATAAGCCATGGGGTCGTTGCTGCCGCTCTCCAATTCGAGCAGCGGACGCAGATTCTGCCGCAGCCCCACCTTCTGCGCTCCAAGGATGCCGAACACCGACGCCGAGTCGGTCGACGACATCGTGGCCGCCAGCAATATCGACGGCAGCAGCGCGAAATGGATATTAGTCCACGCCATCCCCGACAGCCACCACACAAACAGGCCCGTGAGCAAGGCCGTGACAAGCACGCCCGCCGTGGCAAGCACCACCCCAGGGCCAATCACAGGCCGTATCGCCTTGACGCGAGTGTCCATGCCGCCCGAAAACAAGATTATGCACAGAGCCACCATGCCCGTGAACTGCGCCATGTGCATGTCGTGGAAGCGTATGCCCATGCCGTCGACGCCGAAGCCCATGCCCACAAGCAGGAATACAAGCAGAAGCGGAAGCCCCAGCCGGTAACTCAACTTGCCGAACATCACCCCGCATATCAGCAGCAGCGACCCAATCAGCATTATATTCTCAGAAGTGATATATTCCATAATCTTTTAGTTTGGGAGTTTGGGAGTGGGGAAGTTTGGAAGTTTGGAAGTTGGGTAGATAGGTAGATAGGCCTCCTAAGCCTCCTGTGAAGCCTGTAAAATCTTCCAAACTTCCCAACTTCCCCCTTCTAAACTTTATTTTTTTGCAAAGATAGCGAAAAAGACGTAAATTTGCGCATCAATATGAAACATAGCATCCTCACAGCCATATTAATCATAATCTGCGCCGCCGCAGCCGCCGCACAGGCTCCCGGCAGCCGCCCGGGACAGACGCAGCAGACAAAGCGCCGCGCCCCGCTCGCACCATCCTACGCCTGGACAGCATCCGAGCCCCTGGGCCTGCACGAGCCCGCCCAAATCGACACCCTATTCCAGGACTACCACCGCCTCTCCGTGCCCTCGGCAGGCTCCCCCGCATGGGCCACCACCGGCAACCTCGGCTCCGAAGGCATCAACATGATCTACCTCGACCGCCCCGCACGCTCCGACTTCTTCTTCCGCGACGGCCTCGTCCGGTGGCTCCCCTCATCTGTGCATCAGAAATTCTACAACACCCGCGCCCCCATGACCCTGCTGTCGTACAACGCAGGAGGCGGACGCGACAACGCCCAGGAACGCCTACAAGCCATATTCTCCGGCAACATCAATGCCCGCGCCCAAATCGGAGCCAACCTCGACTACCTCTACTCCAAAGGCTCCTACGAGGCACAGGCCGCAAAAGACCTCGCATGGGGATTCAACGGCTCATACATGGGCGACCGATACGAATTCCAAGGCGCGTGGAACCACTACAACCTTGTCCACAAAGAAAACGGCGGCATCACCGACGACCTATACATCACCGACCCCGCCCAGATGCAAGGCGGCGTGTCCACAATCAACCCCAAGTCGATACCCGTTAACCTCACCCACGCCCACACACGCGTCGTGGGCGGCGAATTGATGCTCAACAACCGATACAAAGTAGGCTACTGGCACGAAGAACAAATCGACGACACCACCACAGTGCGCACCTACATCCCCGTGTCGTCGTTCATCTGGACACTCAACTACCGCGACACCAAGCACCTCTTCCTCGACGACAACCCCGCCGAGACAGCCAAATTCTTCGACAGCCGAGCCTACCTCAACGATAAATTCACCCGCGACCGTACCACCTACTGGGCACTCTCCAACACCCTCGGCGTCGACCTCATCGAAGGCTTCCACCGCTACGCCAAATTCGGCCTCGCGGCCTACGCCACCTACGAGATGCGCCGCTACCGCCAGACCCCCGACACCATCACCGCCCGCGACGGCCTCACCCCCCTGCCTGAAGGCATCGGAGCCATCCCCGCGCGCGGAAGCGAGAACCTCCTGTGGGTAGGAGCCCAACTCACCAAGCAGCGAGGCTCGATACTCACCTACGGCGCAAAAGCCGAACTCGGCGTAGTGGGCCGTGCTGCCGGCGAAATCAAAATCGACGGACACCTATCCACACGCATCCCCCTGCTGGGCGACACCGTAGCCATCACCGGATTCGGCGCATTCACAAACACCGCCGCCCCCTACCTGATGGAAAACTACATCTCCAATCACTTCGCCTGGCGCAACAACTTCGGCAAAGAACGCCGCGTCACCTTCGGCGGACGCCTCGACATACCCCACACCGGCACAGCCATCAAGATAGCCGCCCGCAACGTCCAGAATCTCCTCTACTTCGACACCCAAGCCCTCCCCGCGCAGCACTCCGGCTCAATCCAAGTGTTCACCGCGTCGCTCGACCAGCGCCTGCGCCTTGGAATACTCCACTGGGACAACCACATCATCTACCAGACATCATCCAACGACCAAGTCCTCTCCCTGCCCAAACTCGCCCTGCGCTCCAACCTCTACATCCGCGCGCGCATAGCCACCCTCCACTTCCAACTCGGCCTCGACTGCGACTACTACACACGCTACCACGCCCCCGCCTACCAGCCCGCCACAGCCACATTCCACAACCAGCGCGAGGCCCTGCTCGGCAACTACCCCTTCATGACAGCCTACGCCGACATGAAACTCTCAAAAGTGCGCTTCTACGTGATGATGACCCACATCAACCAAGGCTGGTTCTCCTCCGACTACTTCTCCCTGCCCCATTACCCCCTCAACCCCCGCCGCTTCCAGATGGGCCTCTCCATCGACTTCGCCAACTGACACCAAAAATATGCGCCCCATCCGTCCACGCCTGTCAATGCTCGTGGCCCTGCTCGCCGCCGCCGTCGCCGCCATGGCAATGCTCGGCAAATGCTCCCGGCAGCAGAAAAGCCCATTCTCACGCGCCGAGGCACTCGCCACAGGCGACACCCTCAACATAGCCATCGAGTTCAACGGCATATGCTACGGCGTGCGCGGCGACTCAGCCTTCGGGCGCGACTACCAAATAATCGAGAGCATAGCCCGCCGCCACGACATCCCCGTCAAGTACCACCCATTCGTGCCACTGGCCCACGCCACCGAAGGCCTCCTTCAAGGACGCTACGACATCGTGATAGCATCCATGCCCCTCACCGTCGAACTCAAAGAACGCTTCCTGATGACCGACCCCGTCTACCTCGACCGCGAGATCCTCATCCAGCACACCGACACCGCCTCGGCCGACCCCCTGCCCGTGCATACAGCCCTCGACCTCGCCGGCGACACCGTGTGGCTCCCCGAAGACAGCCCCTTCCGCTCGCGCATCGCCGCCCTCGCCCGCGAGATAGGCGACACCATCCACATCCGCACCCTCCCCGGCGTCAACGCCGAGCACCTCGTGGTGCTCACAGCCCTGGGCCGCATCCCCCGCGCCGTGGTGCCCGCCACAGTGGCCCGCCGCCTGCTGCCGCGCTACCCCGCGCTCGACACCACAGTGGCCGTGTCATTCACCCAGTTTCAGTCGTGGGCCCTGCGCGACACCGCCCTGCGCGATTCAGTCAACCTCTGGCTGAAATTTTAGGATTCTTAGGATTCCTATGCAGCCTAAGCCTCCTAAAATACCCGCCCAGCCCCCCTCCCTGCAAAAAAAATTTTGACAATTACGAAATAATGCCTACATTTGCATCCACAAAACCAATTTCGTAAAAATAATTTCTTAAACAAAACAACAATGGCTTACGTTATCACCGACATCTGCGTGGCTTGCGGCACCTGCCTGCCCGAATGCCCCGTTGAGGCAATCTCCGAAGGCGACATCTACAAAATCGACCCCGACAAGTGCATCGAATGTGGCTCTTGCGAGGCTGTTTGCCCCACCGGCGCAATCAACCCCCCGGCTTGATCGCATCTCGCCACCCGCTGAAAAGAAAAACCTTAACCGACGTGCCTGAAAAACCATTTTTCGGGCACGTCAGTTTTTTTGCCAAAAAAATTTGGTAATTACGGAAATATTTCCTTATTTTGCGAAAATCCCTGCTGGAGAGTGGGGAAGTGGGGAAAGTTGAGAAGTGGGGAAGACCTTCCCAACTCCCAACTCCCCAACTTCCAAACTACAACTCATACCTTATACTTATATAAATATGGCTAATCGAAAACTTAAAATCCGCGACCTCACACTCCGCGACGGACAGCAATCGCTGTTTGCAACACGCCTGAGCCAGGCTGAAATCGACAAACTCCTCCCTTACTACGAGAATGCCGGCTTCTACATCATGGAAGTGTGGGGCGGCGCAGTGCCCGACTCCGTGATGCGCTACCTCGACGAATCGCCCTGGAACCGTCTGCGCTCCGTCTCGAAAGTAATGAAAGGAAAATCACTCCTCTCCGCCCTTTCCCGCGGCCGCAACCTCTTCGGCTACGTGCCATACCCCAACAGCGTCCTCGAAGGATTCTATAAAGAAGCCATCGCCAACGGACTCAACGTGATGCGCATCTTCGACGCACTCAACGACATCGACAACGTGCGCGACTCCATAAAGATGATAAACACCCTCGGCGGCATCCCCGACGGAGCCGTGTGCTACACCGTCGACCCCAAGGCCGAGGCACCCGAGGCACCCAAAGGATTCTTCGCCCGCCTCTTCGGCAAAAAGCCCGCAGAGCCCGAAAAAATCTTCACCGACGAATACTTCGTCGACAAGGCTCGCCAGATGGAAGCCCTTGGTGCCAAAATCATCACCCTCAAAGACATGGCAGACCTCGTGTCGCCCCTGCGCGCAGCCTCGATCATATCCAAACTCAAAGCCACCCTCACAGTCCCCGTCGACTTCCACACCCACTGCACCCC
>CANRZQ010000167.1 GCA_947644475.1 uncultured Muribaculaceae bacterium | reverse complement strand
ATGTTGCCATGGTCGTCGGAGCCGTCGGCGATGTCCTCGTTGTTGTAGGGCACGGTCACTTTCACGTTGGCGTAAGGAGTGATGGGCGAGGGCTGCTCGTCAGCGCCGATTTCTTCTTTCTCGGGGGCCTCGAAAATCATGTTGGAGTTAGCCTCGATTACGGGCACGGATGCTTTCATGAGCACGCGGAGGTTGTCGCGGTTGGTGGCGAGAATCAGGCGTGTGTAAGCCACGTCGGGACGGGCCAGGGTGAGAGCGCCGGTTGTGGGGTCGGGAGCAGTTGCACGTGTGGCGAAGGTAGAGGCGGTAGCGGCAATGGGTGTGGTTGCCTGGCCGGTAACGGGGTTGATGTCATAGCCCACGCAGCCGTTGGCTTTCATTGTCTGGAATTTTTCCAGGTGGCTGTTCTTGTCGAGGAGGTTGAACAGGGTGTGCTCGCGGCGTCCGCTGAAATAAGATGAGTATTTTGCAGGGAGGAGCACTTCGCCGTTCTCATACCAAATCTGAGTGCCGGAAGCGTCGATTACACGGAAGGGAGCGTCGGCCTCGGGGCGGTAGCCGCCATTCTTGGGGAAGTCGCATACATACTGGGCGTCGCCGTTGGCAGCAAGGCCGTAGTACATAAGTTTCTTGGCTTCGGGATTGTTGTGCATCGGGATGTTGAAGTCGATGGGCTTGCCTTCGCTCCAGCGGGAGTCGTGATAGAAGATTTCGCGCCACTGGAATGCGTCGGGCTTGCTCACGCGGTTACCTTCATCGTCGAACTGGTCGGGAGTGATCTCGGTGCCGGCGATGCGGTCGATAAGAATCGGGCAGGAGAGTTCGGGGATGTAGGTGTTTGCATGATTCTTGTTGATGCCGGTTGCGGCAGCGTCGCCTTCGGGTTTCTTGGTGTCGAAGAAGAGGTAGTATATGTTGCCGTCGTCGAACTTGTCACCTTCGCGGTTGGAGTACATGTTCCAGCGGTTGCCGACGATGCGGAAGAGGGTGATGCCGTAGACAGTCATGGGTTCGCCCACCACGAGGTCGCCCTCTGTACCGGGCTTGAAGCGCATGTAGCGTGCGTCGTCGCCTTCATAGCGCACGTTGGGGTTGGCACACCACCATGCGTTGCTGTAGAACCACTGGCCGCCTGCTTCGGGCACACCGGCTGTGAGGCCGTTTTCGCCCTGGAGGTTGAAGAAGTCGAGAGCGTTGAAGTCGGGGGTGAGACCCTTGCCGGCCTGGTCTTTCGACAGGGTGATACCGCCGGGAAGCGGGATGTAGAAGAGGTTGGGCACGGCGCGGTAGCCTTCGGGGAGGGTGTACGAGCCGTCGGCGTTGAAGTATTCGTCGGTTACGTAAGATACCTTTGCGGAGCCTTTGTCGTCGGCGTCATTGTCGATAACGGGGCGGAACGATACGAAGTATGTGTTGCCTGAGGCGTTGATTACCTTCTTGTTGGCGGCCATACCCGGGCCGAAGAAGCCGGAGTTGGCTGCGTTGTCCCAGTTGTGTTGTTCGGTGAAGAGTCCGGTGCTTTCGTTCTTTACCGGTGTGCGGCCAATGTAGCCGGAGGTGTTTTGCGCATCGTCGCCGCACCAGATTTTGAGCTGCGGGAGGCTGTAAAGGTTGCGGGGGTTGAAGTCGGGATAGCCTTCGATGCCCTGGGGATAGGTGAGGGCGCCGGTCTCGTCGGGCTCGCAAAGCCAGAGGGTGTAGGCCATATCGGTGCTGCGGCCTTTGGGAGCGGCATAGAGGATGATACGGCTGAACGACATGCCTTCGCTGATAGTGCTTCGGGCTGCGCCTGTGGATGCGATGAACGAGTCGGTGGCTGTTGCGGCAAACTGTACGTCGGTTTTTTCAGCTTCGTCTTTGCTTTCGGGGTCGATCACGAAAGTGAATTCCTGCTGAGCGTTGAGGGTGAGTTTGCGGCCGAGGTTGATCTGGTAGTAGCCTTCGGAAGCGGCGTGCTTGGTGAAGCGGATGCGCAGTTCTGTCTCGTCGGAGGGAGCGCCGGCGCCACGCATAAGGTTGTAGATAGGCGTTCCTTTGGCCACAACGAGATAGTATTCGTCGAAGTTTTCGGGAGTCTGGTAGTTGGTGAGTGTCTGGTCGACAGAGCCGTCGGACGAGAGATATACTTCGAGATGGTCGAAGTTGCCTTCGTTTACGCCCTGCTTGAGGTTGGTGGGGTCTTCGCGTACCCAGATGGTCTTGACTTTCACGCCGGTGCGGACGCGGGAGTTGCCCTGGATGTCGATATTGCCCGAGCATTTGATCCATTTGTCGCTTTCGCGGGCGTCGAAGTAGGGGTGGATAGTAGCCTCTTTGCCGGTGTTCTGGAAGTTTTCAGTCCAGTAAGTATATTCGCTTCCGCCGGTAGTCCAGCGTTCGGAGAAATAGAGCTGGTTGGTGTCGGTGATGGTGATGGGTTCGGAGAACTCATATTTGTAGTACCATTTGCCGTTGGGGCCAACTTCCACAAACTCGAAGATTGCTTCCTGCGACTTGGCTTCGCCGGAGTGTTTGAACATGTCGGTGTAGAATTCGCCGTGCCAGAACGAGAAGTTAATCACGCGCATGCGTTTGAGGTCGTCCTCGGTAGCGCCGGCCGATGTGTCGAGCCAAGTGTCGCCACCGAAGAATGCCAATTCGGTTTCGCCGTTCATCAGGCGCACTTTGGGCCATACGTGGCAGTTGCCAAGATTGAGAAGATTGTCGATAGCAAGCACCATCGAGCCTTCCTTGGCGGAGTTTTCGATACGGAGAGCCTGCTTGCTGTCGGGAGTATTGTAGCAGCCCTGACCGTTTGCGGTGATGAGAAGGTTCTCGGTGGTTTCGAAATAAAGTTCGATGTGGGTGGGATTTACATCCTCTGCGCCGTCCCATTTCCAAGAGAAAGTGAGGTCGCCGCCTGTTTTAGAGGTTGCTTTCCAGTCGGTGAAAGTAGCGGATATAGTAGTCTTGACGGGAGCCACAGTAGTGATTTCGCCGGAGCCTACATTATAGTAGAAAGTGCGGGTTACGCACATGCCGCCTGCTACCTCTATCTTGATTGAGAAGGCAACGGTGCTTCCGTTGGTTATGCCATCGATGGTGGCGGTATATACCTTGCTGTCGCCTTGGCGAGCCATGATTACTTCGGGGGCGACTACGTTGTTGTTCTCATCACGAGTTTGGAATATGGCGTTGTTAAGGCCTTCATATTCGCCGGTGAGTTCGAACGTGACAGCAAGTTTGTCCTCGGGCATTGCAGTGAACGACACTTTGTAGTTGCCTGCGAAATCCTTGCCTTCGGAGCCTTTTTCGTTGCTTTCGATAGATGCAGCGTCGTAAGGCATCGCAACTTGGTCGTTATTGTTATCTTTGATTAAGTTGCCGGAAGCGGTTTTCCAGTAGATTTTGTGCCATTCTTTGCCGGGAACGTGTCCGTTGACGGGTTTGAATGTGAGAGCGATAGAGCCAGTTGCTGCAGGATTCTCGATTTTATAGTGGTTGTCTTTTGAATATACAGTAGCATCGTTGCCAACAGAGAAATTGAGGTTGGGGTTGTCGATGAAATATTCAATGTATGTGCCTTGGAGGTCGTATCCTTCGATGGCATAATTGAGAGTTGCGGAGATGGTCTTGTCGGCATTTACTTTCCAATCGGTGTAGGAGTAGGAAAGTTTTGTGGTTTCGGGGTCGATTTTTTTAGCAGTGGATACATCGCCAACAAGTGCGCCGGAGGTGGCGTCAACGATTACAGAGCCGTTTTCGGCCATCCAGCGTACGCGAGGATAGAGTGTAGTGATTGTCTCGTTGTCGAGACCTTCGATGGCAAGAGTAAAAGAGCCGGTGGCCTCGGAGATGTTGAGGCGCAGACGGTTGCCATCGCCTGTCACTTGTCCGTTGGTGACAAGAGTATGGTTGTTGGTGATGTCGATCCAGAGGTCGATATATGTTCCGTCGATAGAGCGGCCTTCGAGAGCGTAGTTGAGGGTGATGTTGCCGCCGGTCGATGAAGTGCGTTCGAAGTTGGCGTAGTCGAAAGTTACAGTCATTTTCGGCTCGGCAGCAACATTGCTTTCGCCTGTTATGGTGTATGCCACAGACTGGATAACGCCGGCATCGTTGAAAGTGGGCACGCAGGTGAAGCCTTTTACAACTGTGCAGCCGTCGGGAATGGCGACGCGCATTTTCATCTCAGTCTTATCGTTGGTAACGTTGTAGTAGACATACTCGGCAGGGTTGGTCATTGTGCCGGTCCATGTGCCGTTCGAGCCTTGGAGAGCAAAGCCTTTCGCCATAGTCTCGGTCATATTGCCAATAGCAGTGCTGAATGTATTTTTGCATGCTTCAGACACGCCGGTTATGGTGAGTTCAAGGGCTGTGATTTCCTCTTGTTCAACGTTGTTGTTTAAATTAACGGAGAATGTATATACATTATCATCATGGGTGGGTTTAGCGTCAATCCAACCACCGTTTTTGGAAAAAATCCAGAATCCGCCGCCGATATTGCCACGCCAAGTAGTGTCGACAACAGGGTCGGGATCGACGGGAGTGTCGCCGCCGTTGGATTCAACGGTATAGGTGAAAATTTTGGTTTTTAACTGACCGTCAGCAACAGGAAGCATGAAGCAAACTTTGATTTCTTTACCTGCTCCATAAGCCTCAGTCTTGGCTGTCATTTTTTTGCCGTCGAAGGTGGGCGTGATAGGAAGCATTCCGCCATTTCTATCGGTGTAATCCCAAAGTTGAGAGCCTGTGTTGATTTCGAAATCAGTTTCAAGCGTTACAGTAACGCAACCGTCACTTTCAGTGTTGAAAGTGATGGTGTAGGGAGAGGGCCAGTCATTCGAACCTTCTCCTTTTTCTGATGATGTTTCTGACCATGGTGCGGCCACCGCGACGAACGCGAATGGCACGATAAGAGCCAAAATCATCCAAATTAGAGATTTTTTCATTGAAAAAAAGTAAAGTTATAGGTATAGGATTGTGAAATATTGTTTCAACACGGTATGGAGAGCGAAATTAAATTCGAAGAAAAAGCAATGGAATTAGGATAATATCAATTTTTCAAGACACAAAATTAATGATTTTTTAGGAGGTGTTATAAAATTTGCCGTAAAATTTAGCAAAATTTAACAAAAATTATACTATAACGACGGATATACAGTTAATAATGTACAAATAAAAGGTTTTTTTCAAGGAAGTAGGAACACAACCCTCCGGGTTGTGACTTTAAGCGCAAGCCGGAGGCTCGCGTTCCTAAAATATTCGGTATTTTAAGGCTGCGCTGTGCCGGAACTATCAGGAACAATGAACGAACCATCAATGAACCATCATTTATTAGTAATCGGATTGATGGTTGTTGATTGCAGCCGAGCCATGCGAGGCGAAAGATGGTTCGTTCATGGTTCATTCATGGTTCAAGATAGTTCGAGCCAAGCGCAGCGTAGAATCCGACATCTTCTTTCGCAAGCCGGAGGCTCGCGTTTCTGCAAGGTTGCGTTCCTGCATACTCGTTATTTCGATTGTTGCTTAGTATTGCAGGTAGATGAAGGGGACGAGGGAGGACTGGCGGGTCTGGATGACGAGGAAGAGGACGGCGGCGAGGATGAGGGCCTGCACGGCGAGGGGAAGCCAGCCGTAGGCGCGCTGGAGGCCTCGCTGCCAGGAGTGGGGGGCGAAATGGAGGAGGAATCCCGCGGCGATGGCCACGACAATGAGGGCATATCCGGCTACGAATTGCGGGGCTATCTCGGCATGGAAGTTGGTGAAGATGGCTGTGGCCATGTCGCCGATATGGCCGACCGACTCGGCACGGAAGAAGGCGAAGCCGATGGTGATAAGGATGAAGGTGATGAGGATGTTGGTGGCGCGGATGATGGAGCCGGACACTATGTTCTCTTTTAGTTTGGCGGGCACGTGCCATACGCGTTTCAGGGCCTTGTGGCCTACGAGCAGGGCGCCGTTGTAGCCGCCCCACAGCAGATACATCCACGATGCTCCGTGCCAAAGGCCACCGATGAGCATGGTGGCCATTAGGTTGGCGCGCTGGCGGCGGCGTCCCTTGCGGTTGCCGCCCAGCGGGATGTAGATGTAGTCCATGAGCCACGACGACAGCGAGATGTGCCAGCGTTTCCAAAATTCGGTGGGGCTTTGCGACTTGTAGGGCGAGTTGAAATTATCTTTGAAGCGGTAGCCGAGCAGCAGGGCGATGCCGATGGCCATGTCGGAATATCCGGAGAAGTCGCAGTAGAGTTGCAGGGCGAAGCCGATGGCTCCCATCATGTTCTCGAAGCCGGTGTAGAGC
>CANRZQ010000166.1 GCA_947644475.1 uncultured Muribaculaceae bacterium | reverse complement strand
AAGACGAATTTGCCATTTTCCCACTTGCTGCTGCAAAGTTAGAGTTTACTCGACGCTCTTTCTTGACATTGCGAAATCTGGTAAATTTCAATGATTCGTCAAGAATGAAGCAAACGGTAGATGCCTTGGTGGATATGTATATTCCGTCTGTATCTGCGCGAGAGCGCGGATAGTTGACCCATATCATATTCTGCGTGAGGCCTCTGCAAGTTTGCTCGTTCAACGAATCAGGGCAATACCAGAGCCTCGCAATGTGGAACGGGCAACAGTACAGACCTCACGTTTTCTGTGTTCCAACCACTTAAACTGCCAAAGAGAAGGTCCTGCGGCTAAGAGAAAATATTAATCATGTTTCTAAAATTAGCTATAGTCTTCGTTGTTTTAATTATCTTTTTTATTCCGTCTTATGCCGGAAGTGCCAAAAGTATTGAAGAGACTTTTGTTTCCGGTGTAATAATGGCCTTAATAATATCCGTAGTGTCGATGTTGCTGGCTTTTATTAAAAAAATGGGAGCCTCAAAAAATAATATTGGCAAAACAGTTGAAACCAATCAAAAGGCCAATCTACAGGAAGAGTCTATTTCTACACAAAATCAGCCTTGCGACTCATTATCTCCTTGGGATAAATATAAATCAAA
This sequence comes from uncultured Muribaculaceae bacterium, assembly GCA_947644475.1. Lineage (GTDB taxonomy): Bacteria > Bacteroidota > Bacteroidia > Bacteroidales > Muribaculaceae > CAG-873. Next base: position 5,681 of record CANRZQ010000166.1, on the reverse strand, counting down.
TAATAAAGAGGAGGGTGAATCCATAGAATCTATTTCTGATGAAAAACTCGATCTTTTGTCTTCAGAAGAAGTAGATGAACGTGTCTCATTGTTTAGAAAAATGGCTTTTAAATTTGGATGCTCAATTGGAGACCTTAAAGACACGTGCGTAGAAAAGTTCATTACGCAATTCAATGAGAATGAAATGCCAGAAGCTATTGAAGAATTGAGGCGAAGGGCATTTCGGGAAAGTTTTCAAAATGATACCGCCATAGAAAATACAGTTTCCTATTACCTTCATAAATGGTTGTCGGAATATATTAACGATTAATTCTTTGTATTTTATGGATACAATAAAGAGAAACCTCAACAAAAAAGAGACAATCCTGCCATCATCAAAAAAAGTATGGATTTTTTCTATTGTTGTACTTTTAGGAGCAATAGCTTTTGGCGTAATTACATGGAGGCTGGTTGAAATCTATAAACCTGAAAATAACGTAACGTCGCTAATGCTTTCATATATTACTGGTTACGTCTCCCTATGGCTTTTGTGCAGGTTTTATCTAAACCGTGTCGGGTGTTATGACACTCCATGGCATTTATGCTCTGAACAAGAGGATGTAGATTTGAATAACTATACAATGAATGGCATTGGCACAATGATGAAAGGTTCTTTTGGTCAAGTTGGCGGATTTTTCAGAAGTTATCAATTTTTCTGTTGGTTTTCTGTGCCATTAATTCCATTGAAATGCATTGTAAAGAGCCATGACGAAAGTGATGGAGATACCACCACGTTCAATGTAGTAGGGAAATCAAGATGGCATCTTCTTGAAGTACTCATTTTGATGGGTCGCTTTTGGGCCTTTCTTTTTGCAGGTATATTGATTTTCAATCTATTCCAATAATATCATCATATGGAATTTATTATTTTTGTAGTTATCGGCGCAATTGTTTTTCTCAATGTGAAAATAGGTCATATAATCAAATATAACAAATGGAGCATTGGCAGATCTCTTGTAAAACTGTTATGTGCAAAAGCAGATAAAGAAAGCGTAGAATTCGATTCGGATTCTATAAGTCTTTATAGTAATATCCTACGTCTGTCTCCTGATAAATCAGAGGTAGTATGTAAATTGAATCGAGGCATTTATGCAGGAGAAAATTTGCCGGACGGTCAGCGATTAACATTAGTAGATGCTTTCCATATCCCGTTTGACCAACGGCAATTTGTTGAGCGGCTTATTTATGACTATGAGAATTGTCCTCAGGGTGTGGAGTATTCCTATACACAAGGTAAAGACTTGGATATACATATTTCAATGTATGTGGAAATAGACTATGAAAACAAGCCATTTGATGATTTGGATGCTTATATTAGTTACGCCTCAGACCTACAAAGAGAACTTCATTTGAAATACAATCGATTCAGAGAGACCAATGAACTCGTTTAACTGTTTATGTTTTTATATTGATTTTATGTTCCCATTTAAATACATTTACATAATTGTCATCTTTGCGGCTATACTTTGCGGATGCTACGGTTCCAATCAGAAACCAGGATATGAAACCGAAGGCAGTTATGATGAGACGGATAATTTGTCTCCTGTTTCAAGTGGTGTCGTAAAGCCGAATGGCGATACCAATAATGAATATGGAGTGGTAGAGGAAGAAGAAACCATATATGCAGACAATGTAGATGAACATAACGGAATCAATCTGCCAAATAGATTTTCCAACGAAAAATTCAGTATCAAGTACCCTTTATCATGGGAAATCGTCCAACTGAATTCACAACTGCAAGGGGTAAATATCAATGTTCAAATAATGCAAAAATGGATAAACGATTATGATTTCCGTCCAAATATAAATATAATAGTCTCAAAAGACAAGCCTCGAGAATCGACATCGTATTTAGCAAGAAATTCATATATGCAATCAAAAGACAAACTTAAAGGCCTTGATATAACGACTTCATTAATTGGAATTCGGGACTGTATGGTAGGAGGGTGTTATGGAAGCGTGGTCGAGTATACGGCTAATCTCAATGGTTACCCTATGCACATATTTCAATATGTTGTAAAAAAGAAAGACAACACGACCATGATTATAACTCTTACATTGGATCAAAATAATCTCGTTTATCAAAAAGAAGTGGGGATGGCGATTATTAATTCTATTGAGATTTTCTAAATTATAATATGGCAAAACATCTTTTCAAGATTATCATTTTGATAATTGGTCTAATGTTGGTATCATGCCGTAATACGCCTGAATATATTGATAGTTATGTAATTTCTAAAAATGGGAGATATGGCTTAATCGATTCATTAGGTAATGAGATTGTGTCTCCACGGTTTTTATACATAGAACCAATACAGAAAAGTGGGGTTGCTCTCGCCGTGATTGATACAATATATACTTCCGCCATAGATACTATTGCCGGTAACATCTTATACAAACATCCTGTACTAAATATTAAATATGGATATATAACCGGTGATGATAAGTTCCTATTTTCAGAACCATCTTACGCAAAGATTAATATAACGACAGCTGATATAAAATTATTAAATTTTACATATTCGCTTGATGCATTTCCTCAATTTTGTAAAAACTTTTCTTTCTATGGTGGATTAGCAGTAACCCAGGATACCACCACCATGCTTTATGGATATATTGGATTAAATGGGGATATCATCATATCTCCCAAGTATCTTTCTGCTAAGAAATTCAATCAAGGAAGAGCTGCCGTCCGGCTTAATAATAATGAAAAGTGGGGACTTATAGACGCAACAGGCAACGAAGTATGCGATTTTGTATTCCGTGATATCGAGACCCCATATAATGACCGCGCAATAGCAAAAATTGATTTCAAAACGGCATGTTTAGTCAATGAAGATGGCAAGATTATTAATCAACTTGACAATGCTTATATTTACTCAAGTTATTCAAAAGAAGGAATAGCCGTAAGGAGATTATCTAAATTAGTGATTGATTTTTTAGGTGCTGATGCTACATGCTATGCTAGATTTATAGATAAAAGTGGTGATTTTTTACAACCTATAGACGCGAACGATTTTAAAGACAATGCACAAAGAATTATCGATAGTGAATATTTTCTTAATGAACTATTTCCACACGATATTGTATTTGATGACGCGACTTGTTTTTCAGAGGGTTATGCTGCCGTAAGTCTCAATCATAAATGGGTATTCGTCGATACGCAACTTATACCACGAGGTAATAAAGAATATCCCGTTTTCGAATATGCAACTCCTTTTTCTCATGGCTTAGCAGGCGTAAAACTCAATGGAAAATTTGGATATATAAATCACGACTTCGAATTTATAACCCAATGTAAATATGACTCTGTTGCAACCGCCGGCAAAAATTTGTGTATGGTGTATAGTGGAAATAAAACAGATGACACCTATTCTATTACATCCTATATAAATAGGAAAAATGAAATCGTATGGCAAAATGTAGATTGTGGCAATTATTTTGCTGACAAAGATTTTCCTGAACAAAATGGCAAATGGTGTGAATTTGAATATATTTGCGCAGAAAGGTACTACATTCCTATTCTTCCTTGCATTGGATTTGCGCTAATAGCCGTTATTGTTATCATAAGTTTAATTCTTAACAACCGTAGAAGAAAAGTAAATAACAACGTCATTCCAGAGAAAACTAACCCCATGGGACCATCTGTCGAGCAGAGACTTGATAATTTGTTGAAATAATAAAAACAGAAGTAGGAATCTTGTTTGCGTAGCGATGTAATTTACAGCGAATGGTTATGTATTTTCAGATTGCGCGGCGGAGGGAGGTGTAGAGCACAAAGAGGGTAGCGGACCAGAGGAGGATGAGGGAGAGGAGGGGGTGAGGAGAGGCGGTGAAGCCGGTTATGAAATTGACCCACAACGCGGCGAGGATGGCTCCGCAGGCAAGCCACGCGGCGCGGAAAACCCACCGGGCGGCAGTGTGGGCGGAGGGCTCGGGCAGGCGGTTCATTACCTTGCGCGTAAAGAAGGGGTTGCCGGGGTCGCGCCGCATGCCTCGGCGTATCAGTGTTTTTAGTTCCTTGTCGTTCATTTCGAGAATTTTTGTTGGAGGCGGTCGCGTCCGCGTTTGAGATATACTTTCACCGTGTTGATGTTTAGCCCTAAGATTTGGGCTATTTCTTTTATGGGGCGGTCCTCGCAATAAAAGAGAATTATTATCGAGCGGGTGGGTTCCGCCAGGGCGTCGACGGCTTCCATTACATCTGCCGTGCGGGAGTCGTCATCGTCGGGGCCGGGGTCGGGAGCGTCATAGCCGGGGTCGAGCGGCTCGTCGCTTCTGTGGCGCAGCCACGCCAGGTATTCATTATAGGCAATCTTGTAGAGCCATGTCGAGAAGTGGGACAGGCCTTTGAAACTGCGTATTGCGATATAAGCCTTGATGAATGTCTCTTGCGAGAGGTCGTCGGTGAGCACGGCGTCGCCTTTTGTGAGGTTGAGCAGGAAGCGGCGCACCTGCGGCGAGTACATCTCTACCAGACGGCCAAACGCTTGCCGGTTGTCGGCAAGCGCGCACTGCGACAGAAGAGAAATCTCCAGTATCTTTTGTCGCATGGGCCGGATTAGAGCGTGTTGTCGGAATCTGATTGCTCCTTACGGGCGTTTTCCTTGCCGCGGGCAACGTAGTAGGCTACCAGGTAGGCGCATCCTACAAGGGCCGGGATTGAAGCTATGCCGATGGCGTCGTTGAGGCCGAATCCCCAGAGCGCGATGGCTGTGCCGATACCGATGGCGATGTATATCAGGCCGTTGCGAAGCATTTGCATTGACGATTCTTCGGGCGCGCCATTGTCCTTGAAGATGTAATCGGGCACGGGCTGACCGTTTTTCACCATTGTCTCGATCATGTGGTACTTGTCGCGTTTTTGTTTTGAGATGTACAGCATTACAATCAATGCTATCAGCACCGGCATACCGAATACGGCGATTATTCCGGTAATTTCAATAACGTTGTGGTCCATTTTTGAATTGTTTTTTGGGTTTGTACACCTGTTAGATGCAGCGAAAGCAACGAAAGGTTACATCAATGCAAATTTTTTTTAATGCACGATGCGCTATTTTTAATGCACAATGCACGATGCACAATGCACGATTGGCTTCGCACTGTATGCCAATCGTGCATTGTAAATTGTGCATCGTGCATCGTGCATTGTGCATCGTGCATCGAGCATTGTGAATCAGAACAGTGGGGAGGGGTAGGTGCCGTCGGCGTGGAGGGATGCGAATTTCTCGACAACGCCGGGACGGTCGGCAGCATATGTCACGCCAAACCATTTGGAGTCGGTGTCGAGCACGCGCACGGTAGCCTCGCCCGAGTTGATGAGCGTGTCGATGGCGCGGGGGATGAAGTATTCGGCCTTCGGAGTGTTGATGTCGGCATCGAGGAAGCGACGGAACTCGCGGTCGCTGAATTCGAAATAGTCGGGAGTGAATCCCCAGAGGTTCATCGACACGGGTGTGTTGGGCTCGAGCACTTGCTCTACGCCGTTTTCGTCGGTGAAGGCTATGGCATGGTCGGCAGGGCGGTAGCCGATAGAGGTGCGTTCCACCACGTCGGTGAGCAGGCCGTCTTTTGTCGAGCAGACGCCACGTGCCACAGTGCCGTTTTCGGTCATGGTGTTGCCTACGCGGAAGCCTACCATC
>CANRZQ010000165.1 GCA_947644475.1 uncultured Muribaculaceae bacterium | reverse complement strand
ATATACCGCAATGCCGACGCATAATCCGGCGGCAGCCGGAAGCGTCGGCACGTATGTAAGGAGTTGTCTCAACCGATTCTGGTTAGGCGTGTGTGATATCAGATGGTTTGAAGCACCACTTCAAGGCTCGTAAGGCTGATCACCACCCACAAGGCCAAGGCGAGCAGCAAGGGCTTGACGCCCACTTGCTTTATCGTGGAAAGCGACAGGCTGGCGCCAATCAGGAAAAGAGTTACAACCATGCCGCGGCGGGCTATCCAGACCAGTACCGATGTCAATGTCTCGGGAAGGGCGACATAAGTATTTATAATCATGGCAAGCACGAAGATGAAGATAAACCAGGGGATGGAAACCTTGCCTGTGCGGTCGCGGAATATGAACATTGTCACAAACGCCAGCGGAATAATCCACAGCGCGCGTGTGAGTTTGATAAGCGTTGCGGTTTGTAGCGCGACCTCACCGTAAACCTCACCGGCGCCCACTACCGAGGAGGTGTCGTGGATGGCTATCGCGGCCCAGGTGCCGAACTGCTCCTGAGTCATGTCCAGCATGTGCCCGATGGGCGGGAAGATGAACAGTGCAATCGAGTTGAGAATGAAAATAACGCCGAGCGACACAGCCATTTCGTTTTCATTGGCTTTGAGCACCGGCCCTACGGCTGCTATCGCGCTGCCGCCACATATGGCCGTACCCGACGAAATCAGATACGATGTCTTGCGGTTGATGTGCATCCAGTAGCCGATAAGCACGCCGAGCACCATCACGCCCACTACCGATACCACCGTGAACATCATGCCTTCGGCTCCGGATTTGAGCGACTCGTGCAGGTTCATGTTGAAGCCGAGAAGCACCACGGCAACCTGAAGCAGATACTTCGATGTCTTCTTGTTGAACTTCGGGCAGGGATTTTTAAAAATAAATGCAAAAATCAATCCGCACAGCAACGCAATCGGGGCGGAGATGGGATTGGCAAACCCGAAAAGCAGCGATGTCGGTATCAACATCGCTGCGATAAGAGCAATATAAATAATTTTAGCGGGTGACATAAATATTATGTTGTTTGTTTAAGAATTCCAGATACGCCATGATTCGAACGCCTGCAACAGCAGCATTTCAAGTCCGTTCTTTACCATAGCCCCGTGCTCGGCGCTGCGCCGCATAAACTCCGTAACGTCCGGATTGTAAAGCAGGTCGTAGCAAAGATGCCCGTCGGTGAGCAGTTCATAAGGGATGTCGGGGCAAGAATCAACATTGGGATACATGCCCAGCGGGGTAGTGTTCACAATCACAGTGTGCGATGCCATCACCTCGGGTGTCAGGTCGGCGTATGTAAGCCGGCCCGGAGCCGGAGTGCGTGAAACCGGAGTTGATTCAATCCCAAGTTTCCTCAACCCGTGGATTACGGCTTTTGACGCGCCTCCCGTGCCCAGCACAAGCGCGCGGCGATGCGTGGGCTTTAACAGGGCGCGAATAGAATCGGTGAATCCGATCACATCGGAATTGAATCCTTTCAAGGCCGAGATTTCGCCCTTGGCGTTGCGAATCACCTTTATTACATTTACAGCCCCGATAGCCTCGGCATCGGCGTCGAGCCCGTCAAGGTAGCCAATCACCTGCTCTTTGTAAGGAATAGTAACGTTCAGCCCCGAAAGACGAGGATTGCGGGCTATAACCGAAGGAAACTGGTCGATTTCCGGAATTTCGAAATTAACATATTTCGCGCTGATTCTCTCGGTTTCAAACTTTTGATTGAAAAACCCGCGTGAGAACGAATGTCCAAGCGGATAACCGATCAAGCCATACAATTTGTCGCAGATATCCATTGTGATAAGCGGTTGGGGTGATAAGAGGAGATTATTTTTGCAAAAATACATACTTTCCTTTAAATGTCAAATTTCGGCAGATGTTTTTTGTGCTTAAATCAAATGTTAATAAATATTAACGATGCACAATGCGGCTATGGAGGCACTGATTTTATAGTAAAAGCAATTTGCTATATTAAAATACCTTTTGTGGCATTTTGCTTTAAAAAGCAGTAGAATTTATCGTTGGTGTGTAAAATAAAGTTAAAATGATTAATTATTTGTGTAAAAAATTTGGTCGGTTACGCAGATTAGTGTAATTTTGCAATGTGTTTTTCATGGTATTAGATTTAAGGTTAACTAAGATTGATTGTCGGGAGACAATCAATTTTTTTATCTATATGCATTTGCTAAATAATTGAAAATCACCGCTTTCCACCGCACCATTCTCCATTTAATCAGTAATTATTGTTGAAAATAGCCCACTTTTGGGGCCAAAACACGTGCCGATTCATTTTCCTAAACCGCTGAAAACGGCACTTTTAGCCCTCAACATTTCCGAATACTTGTCGAAAGAAATGGCAACATTATCAACAGTTATTATACCCTCAAAAATATTAAAAAACGGTAAACATAAAGTGCGAATTGCTGTCGCACATCGTGGTGCTGTACCTAATAGCTCGCGTTAAGAATTAGCGGTGCGGATTATTCAGTAAACAAAATGCGGAAGAAATCGGCTTTGGTTAGTCCTAAGGCTCGGAGTGCATTTTTGATGATAAATTCGGGTACCGGGTCAACATGGGTCTGGACTATTAAAAGAGGCCGCGGAGCAGTTGCATGGTGCGATGCCGGAGGCTCACGTTCAGGCTAATGTGTTAGAATAAATCGGAGTGAGAGCCTGTGCGAACAAGAGTAAGAAGATTCAGCCCATTCTCAATAGAATATATAAGAAGCCAATCGGGTGTTATATGGCACTCCCGACAACCAATGTAATCTCCAGTGAGGGCATGATCTTTATTCTTCTTAGGAAGAGGGGTGCCGTTTATTAACAATTGTATGACTTCATCAAGGAGATTTTCGTCCAGGCCTCGTTTGCGGGCAAGTTTTAAATCCCGTTTGTATTGGTTGGTGAAACTTAAATTAAACATCGTCAAGATTGGCAACGGCTTTTTTATAGTTTTCAAAAGAGCCACAAAAAAAACATTTGCCACTACGCGCCTCCTCAATGGCGGCAATTGTCGTAGGGTTTGATTTGGGTTTCTCCGCCTTAACCGAGACAACGCCACGAATCATCTTGATTGCTTTCTTGATGTCGCGGAGCATATCGGGATTTTCTATTGAGACCGTAAGTCGTGTCATATTGGGATTCCTTTGAATAATGTTATAACATTGTTTTTGCATTGAAACTGCAATGCAAAGATAATATAATCAGCGCATAATACAAAATAAAAACGTATGTGAATGGGGTAAAGTTTTAGTATGAAGCGGCAGATACGACTTTTGGGGTGTATTTGAGAGAGGTGTTTTAGGCGTTGATGATTTGGGGGTGTGGCATTTCGTAGAAACAGATGTGGAGGCCGATTACAAGGGGTGAGTTGTTGTAAAATGCAGCGATCTGCGCGGCTTTCTCAATTTAATCAGTAATTGTTGTTGAAATGGGGCACAAGCCGTGATTGCGGCGCATAATGTATTAAGGCAGGAGGACTGGAGATTCTTTTTGCTCTCCTGTCCTCCTGTCTTAATAAACGGCGGTTTATGTTATTTTTGTTATTCGTAGCGGATTGCCTCGATGGGGTCGAGGTTGGCGGCTTTTCGGGCGGGGAAGTAACCGAAGACTACGCCGATGAGGGTGCACACGATAAACGACACGACTATGCTCCACAATGGAATGGATGCCGGGAATCCGATCATGTGGCAGCCTATGGTGCCGAGCCAGCCGGTGAAGATGCCAAGCACGCCCCCCGAGAGGCTTATGATGATGGACTCGATGAGGAACTGCGCGCTTATGTCGAAGCCTCTCGCGCCCACCGACATGCGCAGGCCTATCTCGCGGGTGCGTTCTGTGACGGATACGAGCATGATGTTCATGATGCCTATGCCGGCCACAAGAAGCGAGAATCCGGCAGCGACAACAAGGATAAGCGTGATTGTGTCCATTGTCGACGACATGGTTTCCATCATTTCCTGCTGGGAGCGGACGGTGAAGTTGTCGTCTTCGCCGGGTTTTATCTTATGGTTTTCGCGGAGTATCTGCGAGATTTCGTCGATGGCTTGGTCGGAATATTCCTCGGCTATGGCGGATGCGGAGATGGATTGAAGGAAGTTTTGGGCCAGAAGTCGTTTCATCACGGTGGTGTAGGGGGCGATGATGAGATTGTCCTGGTCCATGCCCCATGTGTTGTAGCCTTTGCCTTTGAGCGTGCCGACTATGCGGAAGGGTATCGACTTGAAGCGTATTACTTCGCCCACCGGGTTGGCTCCCTCGCCAAACAGTTCCTTGACGATGGTTTGCCCGACGACGCATACTTTTGCGCTTTTCTGGATATCCTCGTCGGAGAATATGTCGCCTTCGTCGATTTCCCACTGGCGTATGTCGAGATAGTCGGGGGTCTCGCCGTATACGGTGGTGTTGGTGTTGTTGGCTCCATAAATCACTTGCCCGGCAGTGGTGACTTCCGGCGACACTTTCGACACGTACTTTTTGTTGGCGAGGATAGCCTCATAGTCGGCCACTTTGAGGGTCTGCATCTCAGAAGGGTCCTGGCGCACGCCGCCCATCATGCCCGAGCCGGGATGGATGTTGAGCATGTTTGTGCCCATCTTCGAGATGCTGTCGCGCACGCTCTGCTTGGAGCCTTGGCCGATTGCCATCATGATTATCACGGCAGCCACGCCGATGATGATGCCAAGCATCGACAGGAACGACCGGAATTTGTTGTTGTTTATGGCCTTAATGGCTATTTTTAATAGATTTGTCAGATTCATAGTTATTCAATTCACGATGCACAATGCACAATGCACGATGCGCCATTTTTTTAATCACCGGCGGCGGCTTCCATCTGGGCGTCCTCGATTATTTCTTCCACTGGAAGGTTGGCGAGGGCCTCGGCGGCCGAGAGGATGTTGGTGTTTACGGTGTCGTCGACAATGCGTCCGTCGCGCAGGAAGATGTTGCGCGAGGAGTAATGTGCTATGTCGGGATTATGTGTCACGAATATTATCGTGCGTCCCTGGGCGTGGAGTTGCTGGAACAGGACGAGCATTTCGAAGGATGTGCGGGTGTCGAGGTTGCCGGTGGCTTCGTCGGCAAGAATCACGGCGGGATTGTTGACCAGTGCACGGGCTATGGCCACACGTTGCATCTGTCCGCCCGACATCTGGTTGGAACGGTGCTCGAGGCGGCTTCCGAGCCCGACTTGCCTGAGCACTTCGATTGCGGCCTCGCGTCGTTGCTTCGCTGTGTATTCGGAATTGTACATCAGCGGGAGTTCCACGTTTTCCACAGCGGTGGTCTTTGGCAGGAGGTTGTAGTTCTGAAACACGAAGCCGATTTTGCGGTTGCGCAGCCGGGCGCGTTGGTTTTTCGACATCTTGCGCACCGACACGCCGTCGAGTATGTATTCGCCCGATGTGGGTGTGTCGAGGCATCCGAGTTGGTTGAGCAGGGTAGATTTGCCCGAGCCGGATGTGCCCATTATGGTCACGAACTCGCCGGCGTGTATGTCGAACGACACTCCGCGCAGGGCATACACCGTTTCGTCGCCCACGATGAATTTGCGCTTTACGTTGCGCAGCGATATTACAATGTCGGAGTCCATTATTTCTTATTTTTGCGTCCGGGAGGGCCGGGCATGAACGGATTTGATTCGCCTTCTTCTTCGGCGGGGAAATTGTCGAGTTCGGCCGCTACGATCACTTTTTGGCCGTCGGTGAGGCCGGATGTGACTTGTGTGTACGAGCCTCCGGAGGCTCCGGTCTCGACAGGGATGGCCTTTACGGTGGTGCCGTCGAGAGTCCACACCTTGCGGGGGGCGTCAGACGGGGCGATTGTGTAGTCTTTGGGAAGCATCATTTCCGAAGGTTCATATTTGAGAGCCTTGGAGGGAATGCAGAGCACATCGTCGCGTTCGAGTGTGAAGATGGTGACATTGGCGGTAAGGCCGGGTTTGAGTTTGAGGTCGTCGTTGGGAGCGGAGATTACCACCTCGTAGGTCACGACGTTGCTCTCGGTGGTGGCTTCCTGGCGCACCTGGGTAACTGTGCCCTCGAATGTGTCGTGAGGGTAGGCGTCGACAGAGAATGTGACGCGCTGTCCGTCTTTCACCTCGCCTATGTCGGCTTCGTCGACGTTGGCTATCACGCGCATGTCGGTGAGGTCGCGGGCGATGATGAAGAGGGTCGGTGTTGTCATGGCCGATGCCACGGTCTGTCCTTCCTCCACTTCTTTCGACAGCACTACGCCGTCGATTGGCGCGGTGATGGTGGCATATCCGAGGTTGGTCTGGGCCTTCTGCACGTTTTGGCGCTCGATGGCGAGTTGCTGCCGGGCCTGTTCGTAAC
>CANRZQ010000164.1 GCA_947644475.1 uncultured Muribaculaceae bacterium | reverse complement strand
GATATATCCTGGCAGATAAGGCGGAGGAATTGTTGCCAAACGGGAAAAAACTGGTGGAGTTGGATTTTATCAGTGCAAAGCCATGACATCGATGAGAGCCACGCTCGATTCGGCTTGCATATGCTTATAATGCATAGTTGAAGGCTATCTGTATGAAAGGACGTGTTGGCATCGGAATCTCGAAATATCTTTTTGTCCCCGACACGCCGGTCACGCGGCTTGACATTTTAAGTATTACGCCGCCCTGTATTTCTCCATAGAAGTTTGTTGCAAGCCGACGTTTGTACTTGATGCCGGGACGGAAATTAGTGTTTGTATATCGGCATCTTTTGGGCAGGTCGATGTGGCCGGGACGAAAGTAAAAAGACCTTACATCAATGTCCCCACCGATGGTAATCAGGTCCGATTTCGTGGGGGTGTAGTCAAGACCAAACATGCCGCCGTATAAGTTCAGGGCAATCTTGTCGTTGAAACGGTGACGGTACATGAAAACAATGAATGCCGGTATCTTGGTGGTGGAATTGATTAAGACAAGAGGACCTATGCCAAATTGAGTGTTTCTATTGGCACGCAGCATAAACAGGCCCATTGCTATGCCCGCTACTCGCTGAAACCGTTTGTCGCCCCAGTCGGTTGACACCGTGGCAAACGCCATGAACGGCCGGCCAAAAAGTTGGCTGCGGAACGATGCGGAAGCGCCCAGCGATCCGTATAGATGCGTCTTGTTCATATTCACCGTTTGCTGACAGTATTCCGCCGGCAGGTCATTGGCCGAGAAATCGGCATGAAGAGAGTTATAGTTGGCATTGGCCGTTAGTGTGAATTCTTTATTCTTGAAAAATTCATATGACACGCGCGCATTGAAATGGTCGGATATTGAGGCGTTGGTATAATCGTACGAAACTTTGATATTGGTTTTTACCATGCCGTAATTGTCGGACGGCACATCGTGCGATGCCTGTGCCATGCACTGGATAGCAGGCATGAGTATCAGGATAAGAAAGGATAAGTAATGGCGCATAAATCCGAGAGGGGGGGGGATATTTTATAAAACGTGAGCCGGCTATGCCACGACATGATTTGCATATTTTTTCCAAAAAGCCGTGACGAGAAACACCTCATCCGGTGCAAATATAGCAAATTTATTTGACATAAATGTCAAAACCGTTTGCAATGTTAAAACCGTTTTCGTTGGATTTATTGAAATTCGTGCAATCTGTGAAATTTGTGTACCCTGGAGCGCGGTCGCGCTTTTTTTGCCACGAATTACACAAATTTCGCGGATTTCACAAATTTTTTTGAATCAATTATGTAGGAACACTAACCGCGAAGCGCTTTGCAAGGCAAAGAATCCTCCGGATTGTGATTATATTTTTCACAATCCGGAGGATTGTGTTCCTACCGGGTGGATTCATTCCCTGCCGGTTAAATAATAATGCACCGAGATTACGGCATGTGCCATTAAAACAGGTAGACCGCAATGCGGTCGAATACGGTAGGCACGGGCGAAAGCCCGTGTTTCCAATGCATCACGGATGTTCGGCTGCGGCAGCCCGCTATGCGGAAAAGGCAGGGTCTTACTGATGCTTTATGAACGTAAATGGAGAAAAGAAATCAAAGTTTGGCGCAATATAGAGTTTTGAATTATTGAAATCAAAAATCATATTGAACCTTTTGAGTATATCGTATCCTATTATACCGTCAAATACATTTGTATAAGCTGAATTGGAAGAATTTACGTCCATTTGGCAAGGGAGTAAAGGCAGTGCTTCACCGGCAAAAAAAGTACGAGGAACCGTAACAAGAAGTGTTTCACCGGAAACACCGGCTCCGTCCGTAGAAGCCGCGTTGCCAAATTCTTTAAGTTTGTTGGATAAGCCGTTGCGCTCAATAAATTTTGAGGAAAAATTGACTGTTCCGCCAAATCCGGTATCTAACATAAATATGCCGGAATGAGTGCATGTATCAGACTTTATAGACATATCCGTACCCAGCACGCCATTTCCTGATATTAACGGAAGTTCAACGGAGTCGGGAAAACGAAGCGGCTCTTCATAATTGCAGAATACCATCATACCTGATGATGGTAAAATTCCGAGTTTGAAATTTTTAAGTAACGATAATCCAATAATGCCGTCGTATTGGGCATTAGGGTCGGTGTCGCAATATATTTGAATAGAGTCGCATATTAAACTACCCATCATAAGTTGATTGTCATGCGGTGTTTTGTATGCGATTGTTGTACTGTATGCGTTTTCAATAGTATCGGTATCACATAGATTTAGAAGTTTGACAAGTCGTTCGCTATTTGAATTTGCGAAAACAGCCGAAGCCCCGGTGTCAAGTACAAAATTAAATGGAACGGTGTCGTTGTTAACGAATACTTCAACCTCCATTTGATTTGTAGAGGGATTAATTGTAAACGGCACAATATCCCGTGCAAAAGATACAAGAGATGCTGTAATCGCAAAAAACAATATGGATAAGAATTGCTTCATAATTTTTAATCAATAGCTTCTATTAGTTTTTCCTCAGTGGGTGATCAGTTCTGCACCCCATATTGCAAAATTACTGATTTTCTCCGAATAATAAGGTATCTGAGCCGAAGATAAATTAGAAGACAAACAAATAGAATTAAATAAAACGAACAGACCATTAAAATGGCTAAACGGACGCTATCGGTTTGCCTTTATTTTGGCGAATATTACACTTTTAGGGTACAAACCGAAAATGCTGTGCATGGAATCGCGTTGCGATTCGGAAATAAATTTGTGTAATTCGTGCAATCTGTGAAATTTGTGTACCCCGGAGCGCGGTCGCGCTCTTTTTCCCACGAATTACACAAATTTCGCGGATTACACAATTTTTTTTGAATCAATTGTGTTCAAGCCGAATTTACGGTGCATGTCATTTTAGCAGAAGCGGCAGAGCCGCTTAATATGGTAGGCATGGGCGAAAGCCCATGTTATGATGAGATGTTGTTATTCGACTGCGGCCGCAGTCGAACCTTGGTGATGCGTTAGAAACACGGGCTTTCGCCCGTGCCTACCGTATTCGACCGCAAGGCGGTCGACCTGTTTTAATCATTGATGCACCGTAACTTCGGCTTGTGCCATTTTTTTTCTTCTTTGTGATGTCCGGTCTGCTTGATAGAAAAAGAATGACGCCGGGGCTGCGGTGGGGCTGTCTCGGCGTCGGGGGTATGTGTTGGGATTGGGGGAATTTATTTGAGGGCGTCCTTAACGGCGTCGTTGGGAACCATGTCTTCTTTGAAGACGTAGGCGCCGGTTTTGGGCGATTTCATCATTTTGATGACTTTGCTGTATGTACGGCCTTCACCTTTCTGAAGTGAGGCCACTGTTTTCTTTGCCATATCTCAGAGGGGTATTATTTGATTTCTTTATGGAGTGTCATGCGTTTGAGGATGGGGTTGTATTTCATCAGCTCAAGACGCTCGGGGGTGTTCTTGCGGTTTTTGGTGGTGATGTAGCGAGAAGTGCCGGGCATGCCGCTCTGCTTGTGTTCGGTGCATTCGAGGATTACCTGCACGCGATTGCCTTTTGCTTTTTTTGCCATGGTTTTGTGCTGTTAAATAGATTGTTATAAAGGAAACGTGCTTAGAATCCTATGATTTTAATGTCGTTGTCGGTGAGGAAGCCTTTTTCGGCAGCCTGCATCATGGCGGCGTTAAGACCGATTTTGTTGATAGTGCGGAGGCCGGCGGCAGAGATTGTGAGGCGAATCCAAATGCCTTGTTCAACCCAATAGAATTTTTTATTGAACAGGTTGACATTGAATTTGCGTTTTGTGCGGCGTTTGGAGTGAGATACGTTGTTGCCTACGATCGCTTTTTTGCCGGTAATTTGACAAATTTTTGACATGGCTGTTATTGGTTTATTGTTATTCGTAATTTGAGGGTTGTTTACGGTCGCACGTCGCATCTCATATCGCGCGCAATTGCATCATTTTGCCGCTTTTTTATGACGGGCCATAAAACAGAGTGCAAAGTAAGCAATTTTTTTCGATACCCACAAATTTTTCGCAATAATTTTAAGAAAAACTTTTGATTTTTGCTTTGGAGCGGGGCTTTTGCGGGCGTGATGGCGGACGGGAATATTAATTTAATATAAATTTGGTTAATTTAGGTTTAATGGAGTTAATTTCGGTTAATGCGTCAAATATATGGTGGAAAAATAGTTGGAAATATTAAAAATATCGTTAACTTTGCGATGCTGAACAAGCAATTTGTCTCACTTTTTGCTTCGTTTTTACGCCTTCGCTCCGTAAACACACGCATCATATTGTTATCAAAAACCTTATTTAGCACACCGCAATATTGCGACATCATCAATTAATAAAATCAAGACTCCATCATAACCAAAATTTATAGACCTCTCCTCTGATCAAGGTGGCCGCATTTATACACGTGGCCGAACGTTCCTCCAATTATACTCTTCCAATCCGCGCCTCGGCATTAATTAAAAAGAATGGCGTAAAAGCCGGGTAAGGTCTATCAGGGCGTGTCTTGCCATAGAAGTCCGCGTTGATAGGCATGTAAACAAAGACTGTATTTGCCGGTCCCGACTCCCTCAGCCGGCATTTCATAGTATGTGAAGTGAATTGAGCCAAAATTCGATTCTCCTTAAGTATTACGACAAACTTGTCTTAATCCAATTCCAACTTCACACGCCGAGGCGCCCCCAAGCACACACATTGGAGGCGCCTTTTTTTTGTGATTTTTTACGTTATATAATAATATATGTGAAATTCCGTTAATAAGGATGATGGAAGATGTTGTTAAAATATTAAATGTCGGCATCATGCCGCTTACCAAAGAGCAGCTGCTCGAGAGGCTCGACAAGGGAGTGCTCGTGACTCCGAATGTCGACCATCTTGTGAAATTGCAGCGCGACCGTGAGTTTTACGACGTGTACCGCCGTGCGGAGTGGGTGGTATGCGACAGCCGCATATTGCATCGTTTGTCGAGATTTCTTCCCCGGCCGCTTCCCGAGGCAATTCCGGGCAGCAGTTTCTTTACCGATTATTACCGCTATCATCGCAACGATCCCGACTGCCGCATCTTCCTGCTTGGCGCCGCCGAGGGCGTTGCCGCCAAGGCGCGCGAGGAAATCAACCGCGAGGTGGGGCGCGAGATTGTGGTCGGCGCCCATTCGCCGTCGTACGGCTTTGAGAAAAATGAGGCTGAGTGCCGGGAGATAGTCGACATCGTCAACCGCAGCGGCGCCACTGTGCTGCTTGTCGGGGCGGGAGCGCCCAAGCAGGAAAAATGGATAGTGAAGCACCGCGACTCGATGCCTGGCGTGAGGCTGTTCATGGGGCTTGGCGCCACTATCGATTTCGAGGCCAAGACGCTCAAACGCGCGCCGGCCGTGTGGCAGCGGCTGGGCTTGGAGTGGTTCTACCGCTTCTGCAAGGAGCCGCGCCGCCTGTTCCGCCGCTATTTTATCGACGACATGGGCTTTTTCTACCATTTTGGCCTGCAATTGCTTGGCCTCTACCGCGATCCGTTTGCCGGCCGTAAAGATTCTTGAAAAATAAGGCGAGAAATATTTTGTCAATTCGTAGAAAAACAGTAACTTTGCACCGCCATTACGAATAGTTGCGCCTTACCAGCGCGAAATTCAGCATAATTCGACAATAAAATAAAAGACAATACAATGAAAGAAGGCATCCATCCCTCCAATTACCGCGAAGTGGTGTTCAAAGACATGTCCAACGACGAAATCTTCATCACACGCTCTACTGTCGCTTCGCGCGAGACAATCGAAGTTGACGGCGTAACCTATCCCCTGGTGAAACTTGAAATCACCTCGTCGTCGCACCCCTTCTTCACCGGCAAGCAGAAACTCGTCGACACCGCAGGTCGCGTCGACAAGTTCATGAGCCGCTACGGCAACCGCGGTAAAAAATAATCAACCCGCTTTCTTGCATACACCCGCATAAAACAGTGGGCTGCATCAGACCGATGCAGCCCACTGTTTTATATGTGTCAGGGGGTAGGAACACAACGGGATGCGTTGTTGTGTCAAATTCTCATGTGTGGGGGAGGATGTGGCGGAGGGCGTGGGCGGCTGCGGAGGCGTTGCGGCGGGTGATGATGTGGCGGCTGAGCAGGGTGACGAGGATGCCGGTGGATGCCGCGGCGATGAGGGAGCCTTCACGGACGCCTTCGATGCGGCCTGAGAAGCACAGCGACACGATGATGGCTGTGGATACGAGCGAGAGGTCGAAGATTACTTTGAGTCGGCCGAAGGGTTTGTTGAAACGTTCGGCGGCATAGGCAACGAAGGCTTCGGCCGACATCTTCGATACGTTGGGTTTGAGTTCGAGCGTAACGCCGAGGGCCTGGGTGAGGCAGC
>CANRZQ010000163.1 GCA_947644475.1 uncultured Muribaculaceae bacterium | reverse complement strand
CACAACGGCCACAGCCAGGTAGGCCGCGCCCTGGGCCTGGAGCGTGCGTGCCAGTTCGAGCGCGCCGGTGCCGTAGCCCGCGGCCTTCACTATGGCCACAAGCCCGGTCTCGGGACGTATGAGCGAGCGGTAATAGTTGTAGTTGTGCACTATGGCGTCGATGTTCACTTCGAGTATCGTCTCATGGCGCGGGGCTTCGAGATGCGACTTTATGCGGTCGAATCCGCGGTCGGGGTCGCCCTTTACGAGTATTATCTCCGAGTCGAAGTCGGAAATGGAATAGCGTTGGATAAATTCGTCGGCGTCGGCCACGGCCTCGGGCGTGAGCCCGGCGCGGCGCAGGGCGTCGAGGCCGCTCTCCTCCCAACCCACTGTTATGAGACGCTTTACGCCTGCGCGGCTGAGTAGCCCGGCCACTCGTGCAGAGATGTCGGAGGGTGTCTCGCGCCCCGATACAAGACGGTCGAGGATTACGGTGGACGTAAGCCCGGCCGACGTGCGGCGTTTCAGGAAACTCAGTGCCTCGGGCAGCGAATGGTAGTCGTTGGTGAAGCCGTCGAACACTACGTGGCAGTTTTTGAGCGTGTCGGCCACGTCGATGCGAGTCGACACGGCGCGTCCGGTGCTGAAATCCGCGGGCGCGAGCGTGGCCTCGGGTGCGGCACGGCGCAGGGCCTCGGCAATGCGCGTGTCGCCGGCGGGATAGTAAATCTTGCGGCAGTGGCGGAAGAGGCGTGCCTTTTCCGCAATCTTCTCGTCGAGCGAGGCGAAGCCGCGGGCGTGCTCGTCGGTTATGGCGGTGAAGATGCCCTCGTCGGGGCGCACGATGCGCTCGAGGGTGTCCATCTCGCCGGCATGGGAGATGCCCACCTCTATTATGGCCTCCTCGGTGTCGGGCTCTATCTGCCACATCGACAGGGGCACGCCTATCTGCGAGTTGTAACTGCGCGGCGAGCGCGCCACTTTGGCGCAGTCCTTGCGCTGCATGTAGAGTTGCTCTTTCACCACGGTCTTGCCGCGGCTGCCGGTGATGGCCGTGATTTTCACGTCGGGGCGAGCCGAGCGGATATATGCACCGAGGCATTGCAGGGCGCCGAGCACGGAGTCGACGCGCAGGATTGCCGCGCCGGCCGGAGCATCGACATCGCTGTCGACAACAAAGACGCGCACGCCTTCGCCGTAAAGCCCCGGGATAAAGCGGTGGCCGTCGCCCGAGGCGGTGCGCAGGGCGAAGAATGCCGTTGAGGCAGGGAAGAATATGTCGCGGGAGTCGGTGAGCAGCCCGCTTATTTTCATTTCGGGGTCGGCCTGTGGCGGCAGCGTGGCCCCGATGGCTTTTGCAAAGTCGGAAAGTGACAGTGTCATGTTACGTTCGGACGGTGACGGGCACTGAGCCAGAGGCGGCGTTCGCGCTGGGCCTCGGCCTTGGTGTCGCTGTTGAAATATGTGTTTGAAAAAAGTTCGTATATATACTCCACGGCCACATCCGACGGGTGCTTCATGTCGGCGGCGTAGAAGCGGTAGTCGCGCAAGTCGTCGAGCAGGGTCTCGTAGGCCGGGAAGTAGCACACGCGCGGGTCGTCGATGCTGTCGATTGCGAGCAGCAGCGTGGCTTTCGACAGCTGGTTGGCGTGCAGCCCGTCGGCGGTGTGGCGTATGGGGCTTACGGTGAATATCACCTTGGTGATGGTTTCGGGAATGATGGACAGTATCTCGCCTATTGCGTCGGCGGTGCGGTCGACGCTCAGCCGCTCGCGCTTGAAGAACGAGGCCGGGAACTTGTGGCAGTTGCCCACGGGCGCCCCGGTGTCGGCGCGGTAGTAGACATAGGCCGAGCCGAGGGTCACGATCAGCGTCGTGGCCTGCTCGTAGAGGAAGTCGGCAAACGGGTCCAGCGCCTCGTCGACACGGCTGTCGAGGGCATACTCGTCGTCGGCCGTGAAGCGTGTGGCATACGACAGGCAATGCACCTTGGCGTCGGGGCCTATCACATAGTCGTCGCGCCGGCGTCCCATCACAGCGTCGCGCAGGCAGCGGAGCACCGACTCGGGGTTGTAGAGCGGTCCCATCGGATTGTGCGTCACCATGAAGCCGTCGCGGTCGAGCAAGGCGCCCACCTCGTCGGTGAAGCACGACCCGAGCATCACGATTCCGTCGCCGTGCGAAATCTCGAACGGCGCCCTCGGCACGCTTATTTCTGTGCGGAAATTCATCTTAGTCAAGTGCAAAGTGCAAGTTATAAGTTATAAGTTATAAAGTAGGCCGTGCGTCCCTACACTCAAAGTATTAACTTTCATTTCTGACATACTTATCCTTTATAATTTATCCCTTATCCCTATTTTAATACATGCGGTAGTCAATCGACAGCACCTGGAACTCGGTTCGGCGGTTGATCTGGTCGGCCTCCTCTTGCAGGTCGGGGTCGTCGAGGCCGAGGATATATTCCTCGGTAAGCACGTCGCCCTCCTTGAAGGCCGGGTGCTCGCGGGCAAGACGCTTCGTTATGGTCTTGGGGCGCGACTCGCCGTAGCCCTGCGATTGCAGGCGGTCGGCCTTGATGCCGGCCGAGATAAGATAGTCGATAACGGAGCGGGCGCGGCGCGACGACAGGTTTATGTTGTATTCGTCCGTGCCGTGGCGGTCGGTGTGCGACGCCATCTCGATAGTCACGTTGGGATTGTCGCGGAGCACCTGAACCAGCTCGTCGAGCGCGGTCTTCGATTCGGGGCGCAGCGTGGCGCGGTCGAAATCGTAGAAGATGTTCTCAATCACCACCGGCTTGTTTATCGAGGCAAGGATAAAGTCGATGCCATATTCGGCGTCGGTCTCCGTGGTGTCCGACGTGAACTCCTGCCGCGAGTTAAGGAAGCCTCGCGCTCCGGCAAGCATCACGTAACTCACGCCGCGGTCGAGCGGAAACGAGAACGAGCCGTCGTCCTTGGCCACCTGCTTCTGGTTGGAGCCGTCGTTGCCCACGATGCGTATCACGGCGTTGGGGATAGGCTCGTCGTCGCGGTCGACAACCCAGCCCGATATGTTGATTTTCAGTTCCGGCAACTCGAATTGCAGGATGTGGTCGTAGCCGCGGGCGTCGCCGCGGTTCGAACTCAGAAATCCCGACTCGCCCTCGCCGAAGGTGATGCCGAAGTCGTCGGCCGACGAGTTTATCGGCAGGCCCATGTTAGTCACGTTCCAGCCGCCCGAGCGCGTCATTTCGGCGCGGTATATGTCGAGGCCTCCGTAGCCGGGGCGGCCGTTCGACGAGAAATACATCACCGAGTCGGTGCGCATGTAGGGAAACACCTCGTCGCCCGGCGTGTTAATCCATTCGCCTAAGTTCTCGAGCGAGCCGGCACGCTCTTTCAGGTTGATGCGCCACAGGTCCTTGCCGCCGGAGCCGCCCGGCATGTCGGAACTGAAATAGAGCCACGTGCCGTCGGGCGACACCGCCGGGTGGCCGTAACTCGACAGCGTGTCGGCCGTGATTTCAAATTTCACCGGCGCGCTCCACGACGCGTCGCTGCGCTGCGAGGTGTAGATTTCCACGCCCGTGTTCGAGTTGGGCGACCGCCGCGCCTTCGTAAGGTACATCGTGGTGCCGTCGGGCGAGAACGACACTATGCCCTCGTCATATTCCGAGTTCAGCTCGCCCTCCACGGCCTCGGGCCGCTGCCACTCGCCGCGCTCGTTCTTGCGCATCACCCATATGTCGCCGTTCTTCATGCCCGTTATCTCGCTCTTGCGCGTGCCCGTGGCTTTCTCGTTGGTGGTGGTGAAATACAGCTGGTCGAGCGAGCGGTCGAGATACATGGGCGCATAGTCGGCGCGGCGCGAGTTCGCCGGCTTGAACGTGCGCACCACATAGCGCGAGCCGGGGCGCTTCTCCGCGGCCGTGCGCGCTCCCGAGAGGCCCTCCTCGGCCAGCTCGTTCAACGCTGCCGACTTCGAGCCCGAGGCCAGGAACGCCTCATACTCCTTTATCGCCGCCGCATACTTGCCCTCGGCGTGCAGGCTCTGCGCCAGGTGCAGGTGAATCAGCGAGTCGGTCTGCCCGTAGCGCAGCGCATTCTGGTAAGCCGCCGACGCACGCGCGTTTTGCGACAGTTTGCGGTGGCACTCAGCCATCTTGTAGGCCACCTCGCCGCGCAGCGGACGCTCCTCCCGCTTGGTGAGTTTATTATACACCTTGCGGTAAGTCTTCGACGCGTCGAAATACTCGCCGCGAGCCATCTGCTCGTCGGCCTTGGCCAGTTTCGGTCCTCCGCAGCCCGCGAGTCCGGCCGCCATACACATTATTATAATATAATATATTGTCTTCATATCACTATATAACGTCCTTTCTCCTCAAAAATTGCCCGCCCTGCGAACGTAAGCCCCCGGCTTGCGCCATCACTAACCGGCTCTTTTTCTGCAAAATTAATCATTTTTCGGCGTGAAAGTGTTATATTTGCAAAAAATACATCAAAAATGATTGTCAACTCCGCACGTTTCCTCGTTAGTTCCCCCGACGTGAGCCGCATACCGGCTTCGGTCGAAAACCGTCACGAATATGCTTTCATAGGCCGCTCGAATGTGGGCAAGTCGTCGCTCATCAATATGCTTGTCGGGAAAAAAGGCCTGGCCATGACATCGGCCACCCCAGGCAAGACCATGCTCATCAACCATTTCCTCGTAAACGACTCATGGTATATCGTCGACCTTCCCGGCTACGGCTACGCCCAGCGCTCGAAGGCCGACCGCGCCAAACTCGAGAAAATGATAAAGTCGTATATCCTCGGGCGCATGCAGATGACTAACCTCTTCCTGCTCATCGACTCGCGCCACAAGCCCCAGCGCATCGACATGGAGTTCATGCAATGGCTTGGCGAGAACGGCGTGCCGTTCAGCATCGTGTTCACGAAACTCGACAAGATGGGCCCCGTGGCCGGAAAGAAGCAGGTGGCCGAGTACTGCGAGGCTCTCCTCGAGCAGTGGGAGGAACTTCCACCGATCTTCGCCTCGTCGGCTGCCGACGGACGCGGACGCGACGAAATCCTCGACTATATCGAACAACTCAACCGCCTTCCGCTCGAACCTTCCGACCCTGCATAGCGTTTTTCTAAGTGAATAACTTTTAAAACGTACCGATTATGAAATGCAAGGATAAGAAAACATCGGCCGAGGTAAAGGCCGAGCAGCAATACCCCGGCGCAGCCGTCGACCGTGCCGACTGCGACAAGACAACCCCCGCCGAGGTAAAGGACCGCACCCGCACCCTCAACAACAACCCCCGCAACTCCGATTAAGAATCAGGAACGCGTCAATCAGGAACGCGAGCCTCCGGCTTGCGACAGAACCGCAAATAATTTAGACAGGAGAACAGGAGGGACAAGAGTTTTTAACTCCTGTTCTTCTGTTCTCCTGTCTTTTAGACACCAATAACGAAAAAAATCCTGTTCTCCTGTTCTCCTGTCTAAAATTTTTACGATATTTGCCGGAAAAATTCATTCATTATGCAATTGTCTCTTACTTTGGGCCGCCGCCTGTGGCTGCTGGGCTGCATCGTCATGGTGGCCTTCGTCTTTGTGTCGATAATCTCCGGATTTGTCGGAGCCCGCGTCGGCCTCACCTCCGCCACCGCGCGTATCCTCACTGTGGTGCAAGACGTGGTGGTGTTCATCCTTCCCGCCGTGGCCACGGCCATGCTCGTCACCCGCCGCCCGGCCACGCTCCTCGCCATCGACGCCAAGCCCCGCCTCGGCTTCACCCTCCTTGCCATAGCCACGCTCATCGTGGCCGTGCCCGCCATGAACGCCGTCATAGCCCTCAACGAGGCCATGCCCCTGCCCGACGCCATGGCCGACAGCCTACTTGCCATGGAAGCGCAGGCCGACGCCATGATAGCCATGCTCGTAGGCCCCCACACCGTGCCCAATCTCATCGTGGGCATCCTCATCGTGGGCGTCTTCGCCGGCCTCAGCGAGGAAATCCTTTTCCGCGGAGCCTTCCAGCGTCTGCTCTCCACCGGCGGACTGTCGGCCCACGCCGCCATCTGGACAGCCGCCGCCGTGTTCAGCCTCGTGCATATGGAAATCCTCGGCTTCCTGCCCCGCATGCTCCTCGGCGCCTACTTCGGCTATGCCCTGGTGTGGGGCCGTTCGCTCTGGACACCCGTAATCCTCCATGCCGTCAACAACAGCCTCTACGTCGCCGCCTCCTGGGCCGGCCTCACCGCCATCGACTCCCTCGGCACCGACTACACCACGCCGGCCTCCTGGCTCTGGCTCGCCGCCTCCCTTATCCTCACCGCCCTTGGCCTGCGCACCCTCCGCCGAATGTCCTAAAAAAAACCATAATCTGCGAAATCCGTAATCCCGTTTTCACGCTGCGCTGTGCACAAACC
>CANRZQ010000162.1 GCA_947644475.1 uncultured Muribaculaceae bacterium | reverse complement strand
GCCACCCTTCGGAAGCCGGCTGAATCAATCGATTCGGCCGGCTTCCTCTTTTTATATCACCCATGCAGGAACTCAAGCCTCCGGCTTGAGAATTGGAGCGGGCGACAGCGTGGCGTTCTGCATCACGGTTGGCATGGCCAAACGCTCCGGCTGGCCTCTGCTACCTCCGAACGTGCTATTAACCTTGCTTACGTATCGAGTTGAAAAATTTTTTTTATTTGAATAATTCTACACTGATTTCGATTCGGCTTTTATTTGTAAAAAATTCGTATATTTGCAAGTTAATAACAATAATTGCAAAATTTGCCAAAGATGAGTGAAAAACCTGGAAATGTAGTTGATCGGACAGAACGATGGACTGAAATTGAGCACCTTACTGAGTGGGATGAAGAATTCTATAATGTCTTCACCGCAAAAAAGTTTGGAAAGTGGGTTATGCTCAAGACTTTGCGTCCCGAACTCAAGGATGACCCAAGATATATGGCCATGATTGAGAAGGAGTTCGATGTCCGCTATAATTTGTCGCATCCCAATATCGTGATGATTAATGATTTCGAGGATGTTCCGGGTATAGGCCGTTGCATCATCACTGATGATGTGTATGGCCTCTCGCTGCGTAAGATTATTGACCAGGGAAAGATTTCGGCTCATCATCTCGACCAGTTGATTACTCGTCTTCCGGCAGCAATGGCATATATTCAGACTAATCATCTTGTGCATCATCCCATTAGGCCTGAGACTATTATTTTTACTGAAAATATTGAGAATCTCAAGCTGATTGATGTGGGCTTTGACCAGCGTGAGAATTTGACCCCGACAGATGTTGCCGAGGATATCTACCGTTTTGGCATCACGATGCGCGAGGTGCTCGACAAGTCCGGGCTTGGCACGCCCCAGTTGCGTCATGTTGTGGCGAGATGTCTTAGCCCGAATCCTCGCAACCGCTATCGTTCGGTAGCAGACTTGCAGTTGGCGTTGCAGGGACATACTGTGAAAAGAGTCCTTTATTTTGCCGCTGCTTTTGTTGCTGTGATGGCTGTTCTCCTTGTTTTGATAAATTTGAAATTGATAGGATAGTAGAGATGGTAGAAATTAGAGAAGTTGCCGCTACAAAGAGTGAACTTTCAAAATATGTGAAGTTTGGCATCGACCTATACAAGGGTAATGATTATTTTGTTCCGCCCTTGATTTTTGACGATGTCAATACACTGCGTCCGGACAAGAATCCGGCTTTTGAGTATTGCGAGGCACAGTCGTTTATGGCATTCCGCGACGGAAAGCCTGTGGGACGCATCACCGGCATTATCAATTCAAAGGTAAACGAGCGCACAGGAAGGAAAACCATGCGTTTCGGTTTTGTCGACTTTATCGACGATGCGGAAGTTGTCGACGCGCTTTTCGAGGCGGCCTCGGCGTGGGGCCGTAAGAAAGGCATGGATGAGATTATTGGCCCGATGGGTTTTACCGATCTCGACCATGAGGCTATGCTTATCGACGGGTTCGACGAACTCGGCACTATGGCCACTATATATAACTATCCGTATTATCCGCGCCATATGGAGCGCATGGGATTCGGCAAGGAGGCCGATTGGGTGGAATACCGCATAACCATCCCCGAGGCTATCCCCGACAAGTATCTGCGTGTGGCACGCATGGTGCAGGAGCGTTATGGCCTGAAAGTGAAGATATATACATCCCGAAAGAAACTCAAGAATGAGTATGGCCGTGCTTTGTTTGATTTGATAAACCGTGCCTACGACGGACTCTACGGCTATTCGCCTCTTACCGAGCGCCAGATAGAATATTATATCGACATGTATCTGGGCATAATCCGTCTCGACAGTGTGTGCCTTATCACAGATGCCGACGACAGGCTGATATGCGTGGGCATAGCCATGCCGTCGATGTCGCAGGCGCTGCGCAAGTCAGGTGGCAAACTTTTCCCTATGGGATGGTATCATCTGTTGAAGGCATTGAAGGGCAATAGCGATGTTGTCGACCTGCTTCTTGTCGCTGTCGACCCCGAGTATCAGAACAAAGGGGTGAACGCATTGTTGTTTAATTATCTTATCCCTACATTCAACCGTTGCGGCTACCGCGAGGCCGAGAGCAATCTCGAACTCGAAGATAATGAGAATGTGCAGCGGCAGTGGGAACTTTTCCCGCGTCGACTCCACCGCCGCCGCCGCGTTTGGGGCAAGAAAATATGATGACTAAGATTTCCGAACGACGAATATCATGAAAAAATTTTTACTCATGTTGGCTGTCGTGCCGGCAATCACTGCATCGGCCGAAGTGCCGATGGCATATTACCGCGCCCTCGACGGCAAGAGCGATGCTGAACTTAAAACAGCCGCCTACAATATTATACATAACCTGACCCCCATATCGGATTATTATGACCTGCCCGACTATTTCGAGGTGACCGACGTGTATCCGAATTCACGCCGGTGGTGGGATATGTATTCCGATATTCCGCTTTATGCTCCTTCGTTCAAGGGGCTTAACCGCGAGCACTCGCTGCCGAAAAGTTGGTGGGGAGGCTCGACGAGCGTGCAGGCCTATACCGACCTGAACCATCTTTATCCGTCGGAAGCCGCCGCCAACATGGCTAAGTCGAATTATCCGCTGGGTATGGTCGACCGCACCTCGCCGACAAAGTTCGACAACGGCATCACCACCGTTGGCTTCCCCGTAGCCGGCCAAGGCGGTGGTGCCGGATATGTGTTTGAGCCTGCCGATGAATACAAAGGCGACTTTGCCCGCACATATTTCTATATGGCAACCTGCTACCAGGACTACACCTGGAAATACAAATACATGCTTGTCAACGGCACCTATCCCACGCTGAACCAGTGGTCGCTGGACCTGCTTCTGAAATGGCACCGCGAGGATCAAGTGTCGCAGAAGGAAATCGACCGCAATGAGGCGGTGTATAAATTTCAGAATAACCGCAACCCATTTATCGACTTCCCCGAACTCGCCGAGTATATCTGGGGCACACGCAAAGGGCAGATTTTCCGTCTCGACGACGCGTCCCAGCCCTCGGGCGACCCTGTGCTCATCACCCCTGTGCAGGATATGTCGCTTGAATTCGGGCAAGTGGCTCTTGGAAAATCAACTACTGCAAAACTGTTTTTCCGCGGCGAGAATCTGAAATCCGATATCCGCGTGCAAGTTTACCAGGGCGACAAGGAAATGTTCTCCATCCCGGCGAAAACAATTGCTTACCGCAATGTCAATTCGGCCGACGGCTATTGGCTTAATGTGACCTACACCCCGACGCTGCTCGGGAAACACACATCGCGCCTGCTCATATCCGGCGGCGGCGTCACCGGCTCGCGTGGTGTGGAACTGCGCGGCGAGTGCCTGCCTGTGCCCGTCCTTACACCCTGCACGGCTACGGCTCCTACCGACATCACATCCACATCATATGTGGCCAACTGGGAAGCCCCTGCCGATGAAACTATCGATTACTATATAGTGACCCGCACCCGATACACAGCCGGAAGCGCAGTCACCGAGGAAGAACTTGCCGAGCAGACATCGCTGCTGATCGACGATTTCAACGAATCCGACCGCGAGGCATATTACGTGCAGTCGGTGCGTCTGGGCTACCGCTCTGAGCCGTCCAACGTCGTTTTCGTCGACCATCTGGGCATTACCGGAGTTGACAATGACGAGCCCTTGGCCGTAGTGGCCCTCGAAGGCGCAGTGCGTATCCTCTGCCAGTCGGTTCACACCGGCTGCCGGGTGTTCGATGTGGCCGGACGTCTCGTCGTGGAATTGCCCGAGGTGTCGAACAATACCGACATACCCCTGCCCCTTGGCGTATATTTCATCACCACCGAGCAGTCGCGTCGTCCGCAGAAAGTGTCGGTACGATAACATTCACATAAAATAAGAGGAAAAATGAAGAGATTCGGGTTAAATTCACTGCAAGCGCTTGTGTGCGTCATCCTTGTACTGTCGGCGGCAGCATGCGCGTCGATAGGCCGCCCCGAAGGCGGTCCGCGTGACGAGACACCGCCGGTGTTTGTAAACTCGAATCCCGGGCCGTCGGCATTGCATGTCGACCGCACACGTCTCGACCTCTATTTTGACGAAAACGTGCAGCTCGACGACGCTTTCAACAAAGTGATTGTGTCGCCCGTGCAGAAGCAGCCGCCCGTGGTCCGCGCCAACGGCCGCCATGTCACCGTAGAGTTCCGCGACTCCCTGCAACCCGACATGACCTACACCATCGACTTCGGCGATGCCATCAAAGACCTCAACGAAGGCAATGTGCTCGACGGCTTCGCCACCGATTTCTCTACCGGCGGCTCCATCGACTCACTCCGCATTTCCGGCATGGTGCTCGAGGCCCGCACCCTCGAGCCCGCCCAGGGAATGCTCGTTGGCATCCACTCCGACTCGGCCATGACCGATACAACGCTGCGCACCGTGCCGTTTGAGCGCGTGGCGCGCACCAACCAGCTCGGCCAGTTCACCATCCGCAACCTCAAGCCCGGCACATACCGGGTATTCGCCCTCAACGACATCAACCGTGACTACAAGTGGGACCGCACCGAGGATATCGCCTTCCTTGACGCCACAGTGTCGCCTTACGCCAGTGCCATCACCGTAACCGACACCCTGCGGGCACACGACGGCGGCGACTCCCTGGCCCTGCGCGGCGGCACGGCCTACTATCCCAACGACATACTCCTGTCGTGGTTCAACGAAGGATACAAAGCACAATACATGCGTAACTACGCCCGCCCCGAGCGTCGCCGCATCACCATCGAAATGGCAGCCGAAGCCGACTCCCTGCCACAAATCGAGATTGCCGCAGGCTCGTTTGCCGGACGGAAAATCTCCGATTGGGCTCTTTTGCGCACTAACGCCACACTCGACACCCTCGAATACTGGATAACAGACACCGCCGTAATGGCTGTCGACTCCCTGCTGCTTGCCACGCGCTACCGTCGCACCGACTCGCTCGACCAAGTGGCATGGTACACCGACACACTCAAATTCTTCTTCAAAGAACCGAAGCAAAAAGAAAAGAAAAAACGCAAGAGCGAAGAAGCCGACACCCTGCCTCCTCAGCCCGACTTCCTTGCCTTCGGCTCGGTCTACGGCAGCCAGCAGGACGTCTATCTCCCCCTCCTTTTTGAAGCGCAGCAACCGCTCGGCAGCATCGACCCCGCCGCCGTTCGCCTTGAAATAAAGAACGACACCCTTTGGACCGAAGTGCCCGGTGTGAGATTCGAGCCCGACAGCGTAAGCCCCTTCATGCGCAGGACAATGGCCGTGGACTGGACCCCGGGCGCATCCTACCGCCTGAGCGTCGACTCCGCTTCCGTTTACTCTATCTACGGGCAATTCAACGACAAAATCAAGCATGAATTCACCGTCAAGCCCCTCGAGGAATACGCTAACCTCACATTCACCATCGAAGGGCTTGCCCCCGGCGAACACGCCATAGTCGAACTGCTCAACACATCCGACACGCCCATCCGTACCGCCCCTGTGGTCGACGGCCGCGCCGTGCTCCGTTACCTCAATCCCGGCGACGTATACGCCCGCCTATACATCGACCGCAACAACAACGGCCGTTGGGACACCGGCTCCTTGACCGACACCATCCAGCCCGAAGACATAGTTTACTTTGCAAAAAAACTCACCCTGCGCAAAAATTGGGATGTAGAGCAGGCGTGGAACATCTACGAAGTGCCCGTCGACGCCCAGAAACCGTATGCCATAAAGAAAAACAAGCCCAAATTGAAGAAAGGAGAGCGCGCCCCGCAAGAAGGCGAGGAAGACGACGAATTCTCCGACGACCCCTTCCTCCAAAACTCCGGCTACACCTCCAACAAATACGAGAACAACCGGCGCACCAACACCTCCGGCGGCCTCCGCACAGGCAACACCGGCCTCCGCTATTAAAGAAATAGTAACGCTATGGCCGATGTGATGACACCGGAGCAGCGTCACCGCTGCATGGCGGCCATCAAGGGACGCGACACCAAGCCGGAAATGCTGGTGAGGAAATTCCTGTTTTCAAAAGGCCTGCGCTACCGTGTCAACAACCGCCGTCTTCCCGGCTCCCCCGACATAGTGCTCAAAAAATACAAGACCGCCATATTCATCGACGGCTGCTTCTGGCACGGACATGAGGGATGCCGCTATTACCGGCTGCCAAAAAGCAATACCGACTACTGGCGTCATAAGATAGCCATGAACATAGCCCGCGACTATGCCGCCGGCGTCGACCTCCGCCTCGCAGGCTGGCGCGTAATCCGCATCTGGGAATGTGAAATCCGCCCCAAAGCCCTCCGTGACGCCACCCTCCACCGCCTCTACCTCCAAATCACCGGCACCCCTCCCTCCTCCACCT
>CANRZQ010000161.1 GCA_947644475.1 uncultured Muribaculaceae bacterium | reverse complement strand
TGCACCGCGGGGATACGCGCTCGGCACTTGGCTCCACCACACGCACAATCTGCCACTCGGCATATGACTTTTTCTTTTTAGTGAGTTTTACGTCGACCACATCGCCGGGAGCACCGAACGGAATAAACACCACCATCTCGTCGACGCGCGCCACGGCATTTCCCTCGGCTGCCACGTCGTGTATTCTCACGCCCTCTATCACGGGCAATTCTTTGCGTTTCCTGCTCATAAATATGTAGTTTAATGTGATTAGTGTCGTTTGGCGGCGGACGCACGGGCCGTGCGTCCCTACACCTTTGACGGCTTCTGATTTATTACTCTTGCAGTTCGAGCCACTCCATTTCGAGGGCGTCGATTATTTCTTTAATTTCTGAATAGCGGGCCGCTTTCTCCGCCACATCGCCAATCACCTCTCCGGAGTTGAACAGCGCGTCGAGGCTTTCCTTTTCTGCATTGAGAGCGGCAAGTTCGGCATCGATGGCTTCGAGGCGGCGTGCTGTCTTGAACGACATTTTTGCCGGACGCTGCTGCCGCGGCTTGGCTTTTGCCGGCTCCTGTTTCTTTTCCTCCTTCGGCGCGGCCTGCGACTCGACAAAACTTCTGTAATCGGAATATGTGCCGGGGAAATCCTTTATCACGCCGTTGCCTTCCATCACAAACAGATGGTCGACGATGTTGTCGAGGAAATAACGGTCGTGACTTATGATTATGACACAGCCCTGAAATTTCACAAGGTAATCTTCAAGAAGGCCGAGCGTGACGATGTCGAGGTCGTTGGTCGGCTCATCGAGAATGAGGAAATTAGGCCGTCGCATCAGCACCGTGGCCAGATGCAGCCGCCGCCGCTCGCCTCCCGACAGTTTGTAGATATATTTCTGCTGGTCGGGCACGGAAAAAAGGAAGTGTTGAAGCCACTGCATGGGGGTGACATGCTCGCCGGTGGCAGTCTCTATGTCATCGGCAATATCCGTCACGGCATCTATCACTTTCTTTTGCTCGTCGAGGGCTATGCCTTCTTGCGAATAATATCCGAAACGGACGGTCTCGCCGACATTCCACTGGCCTGAGTCTTGCGGCACAAGCCCCATGAGCATTTTGATGAATGTCGACTTCCCCACTCCATTCTCGCCGATTATACCCACTTTTTCTCCACGGGCAAACGTGTATGTGAATCCGTCGAGAATTACCACATCGCCAAAACGCTTCGAGATGCCCTCGGCCTCGAATATTTTGGAGCCGATATATGTAGATTTAGAGCCATCGAGATTTACGCTGCGCTCATTGAGATTTACTCTCGAACGCTCTTTCAGGTCGTAAAATTTATCGATGCGGTATTTCGCCTTTCCGGCACGTGCCTGCGGCTGACGGTTCATCCACTCCTGCTCGCGCCGGAGAGTATTCTTCACCTTGGCAAGTTCCGAGGCCATGGCTTCTATGCGCTCGGCCCGGCGGCGCAGATAATAATCATAATTGCCGTCGTAAGAAAACATCTGCTGACGGTCGATTTCAATAATCTTGTTGCAGACACGGTCGAGAAAATAGCGGTCGTGTGTCACCATAAGCAATGTGGTGCGCGAACGCCTCAATTTATTTTCGAGCCATTCTATCACCTTTATGTCCAGGTGGTTGGTGGGCTCGTCGAGAAGCAATATGTCCGGCTCCGATATTAATGCCACGGCTATGGCCGCGCGTTTGAGCTGGCCGCCCGACATTGTCGACGCCGACACCTGCTGGTCGACGATGCCCAACTGAGTGAGCATTCGGCTCAGATCGTCGCGCAGCGTCACGTGCTCTTCGGGCATACCGGCAAACAGAGCCTCGGCTTCCTTGACGCACGCATCGAGAATAGGCACCGAGGGGTCGAAATTGGAATCCTGTTCAAGAAAAGCCAGCCTTATGCCGCTGCGTAGGGTAATCTTTCCCGAATCGTAATCCTCCTTGCCTGCGAGGATACGCAAGAATGTGGATTTACCCGATCCGTTCTTGGCTATTATCCCAATCTTGTCGCCTTCGTTGACACCTAACGAGACATCGGCAAACAGCAGCCTGTCGCCAACGCTCTTTGTCAAATTCTCTATCTGTAAACTTATCATGATTATTCAAAAAGTTTCATTGATAAAAAAAGATAATGTAATCGCAATGTAGGGACGCACGGCTCGTGCGTCCGAAAGAACCGCTTATACATAATTATTATCAGAGTCAGATACCGGACGCACGAGCCGTGCGTCCCTACACTCAAATACATTAGTTTTTTCCATCGCAATATATAATTACAGGTATTCGCGGAGGAAGGATGAGGATGGGGAATCGGTGGCGGCAACCTGCTCGGGGGTGCCGGAGGCTATTATGCAGCCGCCGTTGCGTCCGCCGCCGGGGCCCATATCAATGAGATAGTCGGCGCATTTGAGCACATCGAGGTTGTGCTCAATCACCAGCACTGTGTTGCCTTTGTCGACAAGACGGTTGAGAATGGACATGAGCGTGCGGATGTCCTCGAAATGAAGCCCGGTGGTAGGCTCGTCGAGAATAAACAAAGTGCGTCCCGTATCTTTTTTTGCAAGTTCGGTGGCAAGTTTCACGCGCTGGTTTTCGCCTCCCGACAGTGTCGACGACGGCTGGCCGAGTTTTATGTAGCCCAGCCCTATGTCTTGAAGCACCTTTATCTTCTTCAATATGCCGGGGATGCCCGAGAAAAATTCCACAGCCTGATTTATGGTCATGTCGAGCACATCTGCTATGGACTTGCCCTTGAAGCGCACCTCGAGGGTCTCGCGGTTGTAGCGCCGGCCTCCGCACACCTCGCAAGGCACCATCACGTCGGGAAGGAAATTCATTTCTATCGATTTGTATCCGTTGCCGGCACATGCCTCGCAGCGGCCTCCCTTGATATTGAACGAGAACCGGCCCGGCTTGTAGCCTCGGATTTTTGCCTCGGGTAGGTTGACAAAGAGATTGCGGATGTCGGTGAACACGCCGGTGTATGTGGCGGGATTCGACCGGGGCGAACGGCCAAGGGGCGACTGGTCGACGGTGACAACCTTGTCGATATGCTCGAGGCCGGAAATTTCCTTGTATGGCAGCGGCTCGGTGAGCGAGCGGAAAAAATGCTGCGAAAGAATGGGCTGAAGCGTGGCGTTGATAAGCGATGACTTGCCCGAACCTGACACCCCGGCCACACATGTGAGTGTGCCGAGCGGAAGCCGCAGCGTGACGTCGCGGAGATTGTGGCCCGATGCTCCGGATAGCACTATCTCCTTGCCGGAGCCTTTCCGGCGCACTTCCGGCACCTCTATTTTTCTGGCTCCGGAAAGATATTGCGCCGTAAGAGTGTCGGTTTTGGTCATTTCCCCGGGAGTGCCTGCAAAGACCACCTGGCCGCCCTTGCGCCCTGCTCCGGGGCCAATATCGACAACATAGTCGGCATCGAGCATTATGTCGCGGTCGTGCTCCACCACGATTATGGAATTTGACGCGTCGCGGAGGCGTTTGAGAGAGTCGATGAGGCGGCGGTTGTCGCGCTGGTGCAGTCCGATTGAAGGCTCATCGAGAATATAGAGCACGTTTACAAGTTCCGATCCCAACTGAGTGGCCAGTCGTATGCGCTGGCTCTCTCCGCCCGACAATGTGGCCGACGCCCGGTTAAGGTTGAGGTAGTCGAGCCCTACATCGACAAGAAAACTCAGGCGGTGGTTAATCTCCTTTATAATTTCCGCCGCAATCTTGCGCTCTTGCGAGCCGAGCCTGTCGAGTATCGTCTTCGACCATTCGAAGAGGTCGGCTATGTCAAGGCGGGCAAGTTGCGCAATATTTTGTCCGTCGATAAAGAAATTCAACGCCTGCCGGTTCAGACGGTCGCCGTTACATTCCGGGCACACTTTACGGGAATAGAACTGGCCGCTCCACTTCTGGGCCGAAGCCGTGGCTTCGTCGGCCTGCTGCATCTCGATATATTTTACAAGCCCTTCATAGGTGGAGAAGTAGGATGATGTCTCCCCCTCGATGTCGAGCCGTTCGGGAGTGCCGTTGAGAATATCAGAGAGCACGGCCTCGTCGAGGTCGGCAATCGGGGTGTCGATTGAGAATCCGTGTTTTGCGCAGATAGCGGCAATCTGCTTGAATATCAATATGTCGCGGTATTTCCCAAGAGGGGCTATTCCGCCCTTGGCAATCGACAATCGGGCATCGGGTATTATCTTTTCGCGGTCGACGATATTTACAAATCCGAGGCCCTTGCAACACGGGCATGCCCCCTGCGGGGAGTTGAACGAGAAATTATGCGGAGCCGGCTCGCTGTACGACAGGCCTGTGACAGGGTCCATCAGTTGCTGGCTGTAATGGAACACCTTGCAATCGTCGACGTCGAAAATCATCAATTCCTTGTCGCCGTATCTGAGGGCGGCATCTACTGTGTCGCGCAGGCGCTCGTCGCTTTTGCCGGAGACACGGAAACGGTCGACAACAAGTTCGATGTCGTGGTTCTTGTACCGGTCGACCTTCATGCCTGGCGTGATTTCACACAGTTCGCCATCGACGCGCATATTGAGGAACCCTTTCTTGCGATAGGTCTCAAAAAGTTCCTTATAATGCCCCTTGCGGTTCTTTACAAGAGGGGCGAGCACATAAATCTTGCGGTCGGCAAACCGCTCGTTTATAAGCGACACGATGCGCTCGGGCGTATATTTAATCATTACCTCGCCGGAAAGGTAACTTCTGGCCTGGCCCACACGTGCAAAAAGCAGGCGCAAAAAGTCGAACACTTCCGTGGTGGTGCCGATAGTGGAGCGCGGATTGCGGTTTACCGTTTTCTGCTCAATGGCTATTACGGGACTGAGGCCCGTGATATTGTCGACATCGGGGCGTTCAAGGTTGCCGAGCATATTGCGGGCATAGGCCGAGAATGTCTCGATATATCGGCGTTGGCCTTCGGCATAAATCGTGTCGAAAGCCAGCGACGACTTGCCCGACCCGCTCAGGCCGGTGATTACGACAAGCCTGTTGAGGGGCAGTTCTACATCTATATTTTTGAGATTATGGACACGTGCGCCCGTGACGGTGAGCGAGTTTGTTCCGTCGATCGACGATGCCACGCTATCGTGCGCCGTGTCCACAGGATTGCGCGTGCTCATTCAACCACCCAGTTTTTATCATAGACCGACTTCGCCTGTTTTGCGCGCGAAAGAGATTCCTTGGTCGGAATACGCACCTTGTAGGTCTTGCCGGCCTTGTTGGTAAGTTTCTTCGACCGTATCCACGGATTTTCCTCGCGCAGCTGGGCATAGGAGATACCTTGCTTGCGGGCCCATTCAGGCCAGTCGGCGACAGGGCCGTCGACTGTCACAATCTTGTATTTCTTAGGCTGGTATAGCTGGTCGGAATTGAGAGTAAAGCCGAAAGCGCGGGGCTGCTCCATTATAGCCTTCATGGCCATCACGCGGAACGGATAGCGCGATGTCTCCTCCACCAGATAGAGGTCCATGGCATTTTCTCCTCCCTGGGCTTCGAGTTCACTGGATATGCGGCCCATGCCGCCGTTATACGACGCCATCACCGACGACCAGTCGCCATACTTGGCATATGCCTTTTTGAGATAGCGGCAGGCGGCAGCCGTGGCCTTTTCGAGATTATAGCGTTCGTCAACCTCGTCGGTCACTTCCAGGCCGTATTGCTTGGCTGTGGCCGGCATAAACTGCCATATTCCGGCCGCTTTTGCCGGAGAATAGGCCCGGGGATTAAGCCACGACTCGATGCATGCAAGGTAAAGCACGTCTTGCGGCACACCGTTGGCTTTGAGTATCGGAGCCATTTCGGGGAAATATTTGTTGGCGCGCTTTATGGTGAGCAGCACCGACCCATGGGTATATGTCATGGCTGTGAGTTCGCGGTCGAAACGCTCCCACATATCCACGCGGTCGAGGTCGACCTTCTTGCCGCATAGGCTTACCGATGCCGGTGTCTGCGGATTCACTGTCTTTGAAAACACCTGTGACGAGCCGGAAGGCGCGGCAGCCGCCGATGCCGGCACACATGACATAGCCAGCGCTATGATTGAGTATGTTATAATCGCTTTTTTCATTTCCTTTCAGATTTATTCGCCGGTCATTCCGTATCCGACGGGGAGCCGGAGGGCGACCGTGATTTTGATTTCACAATATTTATATCGCCGGCAAGTTTATATTCCTTTCCGTCGGCTCCTTTTGCCTGGATTACGTAATAATAAACTCCGGCCGGCACAAATTTTCCTTTGTATTTTCCGTCCCAGCCGTCGGCAGGATTTGTAAACGAGGTAATTTCCTGGCCCCAACGGTTGAAGATGTGACAGTCGAACGACACGATGGACTTGTAACTTACCTTCCACTCATCGTTCACGCCTTCGGAACTGCCGGGCGAGAACGCATTTGGACATTGGAGGGCCGACT